>CAUWJW010000323.1:0-1718 GCA_963558985.1 uncultured Clostridia bacterium
GCACTGGCCAGAGCGCTGATTCGCAAGACACCTGTTTTGATTTTAGATGAAGGGACTTCTGCTGTGGACCGCAGTACAGCCCATGCGATTGAAGAAGAACTTCTCCAGGAACCGCAGCTGACACTGATTACCATTACCCATCATATGCAGGATGATTTGAGAGCTTTTTATAACGAAATTTTTTATATGGAAGATGGAAAAATTACAAAGAAGGGGATTGACATCTTCTGTGAAAAGGCATAAACTGAGAAAAGTAGTTAACTTTATGAACTATTTTAAAGAAATGGAGCAGGCATGGGAGCAAGGGACTGGATTTTTATGATGGAACAGATGCAGCATATTCATTTATTTGCAAGGCGGAATATAAGGAGAAAGCGGCGGAAAGAGCCTCTATCTGCGGAAACCCTGGATATTTTATCAAGGGTTGCTTTAGCAGAAGGCACCGTTACGCCTGCGCTGCTCAGCAGACAGACCGGGCTTACAAAGCCGATGATCAGCAAACTGATTGAGCAGCTCCATGAAAAGGGGTATTTATCCAAAGCAAAAGATGAGAAGGATAAAAGAAGTTACTTTTTAAGGATAACACCTGACGGACACAAAGAACTGGAAAGTACATACCAGTATTATTTGGAGCCGGTTTACGAAATAAGACGGAATTTAGGATCCGAGCGTTTCCTTCAGCTTATGGAGCTGATTCGGGAAGCCAATGAAGAAGGCGGCGCAGGATGTAAAAAGGGGGATAAACATGAGATTTTATGATGTGATGCAGCTCAATGCAGCGCAGACCAAAGAACTATTGAGAAAAACAGAGGATTTGCAGGAAAAGCGGAAATACCGATGTGCCTTTGTTGTGAAAAATATTTTGTGCATTCTTTTTTGCATGCTGGTAGTGATTTCTTTCAGTACAGTGCTGGGGTCGGAAAACAGTATTGTGGGCGTTGTTGTGCTTCTTTCTGTTTTATCTATGCGGCAGGCAGATCTGGATATCAAAGCAGGGCAGGGTGCTGCGGTGATTATAGGTATTTTTGCAGTACTTGCGGCTGCACCTCATGCTGCATCCATCTGTTCGCCTCTTCCGGCTGCAGCAATTAATCTGGCGGGATTTCTTCTGATTCTGATTCTCAGCTGTCACAATATTTATATGTTCAACCATGCTACTTTTGTTCTCAGCTATATCCTGCTTTTGGGGTATGATGTATCAGGCGAGCTTTATTTTAAAAGAGTTGCCGGCTTAATGGCGGGGGCTCTTATGATCAGTGGAATCTATTATATGAAACATAGGAAAAAAGAGTTTTCCTGCACTTTTTCACAGCTGTTTCGAGATTTCCTTGTATGGGATGAAAGAACCCGCTGGCAGGTAAAGAGTGCAGTGGGCATTACAGCAGGGATGCTCATTGGATCCTTATTGGGTCTGCCGAGGGTTATGTGGATCGGATTTTCCTGCATGTCGCTGCTTTCTCCTTTGGGGCAGACGGTGGTTCCGCGGTTCAGACAGCGTATTATGGGGGTTCTTGCGGGCTGTCTTCTCTTTGTGGTGCTTTATAGTCTGCTGCCGGGAGATCCAAATGCATACATTGGAATCATCGGAGGGATCGGCGTTGGGTTTTCGGGTACTTATGGCTGGCAGACCGTTTTTAACTGTTTTGGATCACTGGCTATGGCAGTAGGGACTCTGGGAGTGCCGGGAGCTGTTTTTTTCCGTATCCTTCATAATGCAG
>CAUWJW010000324.1:0-1679 GCA_963558985.1 uncultured Clostridia bacterium
TGGAAAAGCTGTCCTCAGGTTACAGAATCAACCGTGCAGGCGATGATGCAGCAGGTCTTGCTATCTCCGAAAAGATGAGAGCACAGATTACCGGTCTGCAGACTGCACAGAAGAATGCAGAAGACGGTGTATCTTTAGTACAGACAGCAGAAGGTGCGCTGACAGAAGTACACTCCATGCTGAACAGAATGGTGGAACTGGCTACTCAGTCTGCCAATGGTACTTACAGTGAATCCAACCGTCAGGAAATGCAGAAGGAAATTGATGCGCTGAATGAAGAAATCGACCGTATCAGTGCTACTTCCAACTTTAATGGAACCAAGCTGTTCCAGGGCGGCGGTGCTAATGGCGCTGCAGCAGGCGTTCCGGATATTAAGGGACTGGATCTGCAGGATGTAGCTGCTACTAAATATAGTGTAGAAAATACAATTCCTGCTGCTAGCACTACCACGCTAAAAAAGGGTGATACATTTACTGCAAGCTTAAACTATACTGATGCAAATGGAAAAACAAATAAAGTTGATATTACGCTTACTTATGATGGAACAAATTTAGTAGATACGAATGGGAATACTTATTCTGTTACAGCAACTGGTGCAAAAGATACGGAGTTAACAGCAGCTTTCGTTGGAGCAATTAATAAAGATTCCACACTAAGTTCTGTTTTTAAAGCTTCTAATACTGGCGCAACACTGAAACTTGAAGCCAAAACGGCGGGTTCCACAACCGTTCTTAATAAAATAGAGCTTACTGAAAATTTAAGTGGAACTGAAAAAGGCCTTACAGTAACAGCAGGAACCACGACCAAAGGTACTGATGCGTATCAGAAAGCTGATTTAAAAACAGTTGGTAAAAATGAAGTATTTACAATTGGAGGCAAAAAATTTGCTTTTGTGGGAAGTGATGCAGATGCATTTGCATTAGGTGCAGATGTAAATGCAATTAAAATTGCAGGTACCAATGCAACTACTCAAGAAGTCAGCAGTATGGCAGCCTTAATTGAACAGAAAACAGGGTACAAGCCGGCCGAAACCACAAATGCTGCTGATGGAGTTCTACACTTCAAAGCCCCAGCCGGAGCAGCAGGCGGCGCAGCTGGCGATGTAACTATCGACCTGCACGTTGGAGAATCCTCTGATGATGCAAACAAGATTTCTGTTAAGATTAAAGCGATGAGTGCAGCTTCCCTGGGTGTTAAGGGGCTGGATATCGGAACTGCAGCAGGAGCAAAGACGGCAATTGATACTGTTAACGAAGCCATTGACCAGGTTTCCAGCATCCGTTCCGACCTTGGAGCACTGCAGAACAGACTGGAACACACCATCAACAACCTGGGCGTACAGACAGAAAACATCACAGCTGCTGAAAGCAGAATCCGTGACGTAGACATGGCCAAAGAAATGATGGCTTACACCAAGAACAACATTCTGGTTCAGGCTTCTCAGGCTATGCTGGCTCAGGCCAACCAGGTACCTCAGGGCGTACTGCAGTTATTACAGTAACACACATACAAACGCATAACCCTGACATACGCAGGAATATACTGAATTTCAAAGGGAACTGAAAAGCTCCTAAAACAGAAACAGGCGCATGAACAGAAAACAATCGTTCATGCGCCTGTTTTTTTGTAAAAACGAAAACCACGGGCTATGCCTGTGGTTCAGAAGAGCTTTTAGCGA
>CAUWJW010000325.1:0-1677 GCA_963558985.1 uncultured Clostridia bacterium
TTTCATTGATCTGATCCTCCTTTAATATGGTTTGCAGTATCTTTATTCACCATTCCGATTCCTGTATGATCTAAAGGCGCTTTATGAAACCGGAGATTGAGGTTCGTACAGATTTCATTGCTCACAGTAATCGGGTATAATTTTTGCATACGATAAGCGTATAGAAAAAATAGGCTAGTTAACATTATTAATACGAGCCAATAAACTGCGCATACTTTTTTTGCTTTTTTAGAAGCAGTAGTTTTTGATGTTATAATTGCTGCTATTGAAATGATTAAAGCAACGAATAAAATCCACATCCCATATGTTATGATTTCCGGAATTTCAACTGCTGCAGGGACATATTCATCTCTAAAATACCCGCTAAAATAAATACAGATACAGATTCCAATGAGATATACACTACTGATGACAACTGCAATAAGAGGCAGCATCTTTGTCAGAGTATTAGCTATATGGCGAGTATTGCCGGTATTCATTTTTTTCCCTCCTTCCATATGGTTATGGGGTGCTCCAGAATACCTGCTGAAGACAGATGGGGGATTGTACGATACTCAATATGGTATGTAGCATCTTCATCCACCACTAATTGATCAAAAGTCTGTTTATCAATCAGAATGCTGACTGGTTCATCTCCATTTACGATATCCATATAATAGCTGTTTTCTTTTTGATACTTTTGATGAATCGAGAAAAAACCGCCGGTCTGCAAACCGTCCTCTTTAAAGAAAAGCCATATCCATATATTGAAGAGCAAAATAAGGATTAACAAAAAAATTAACATTATTTTGCTGACCGGTTTATATCCCGATTTGCTTAACCTGTTCAATGCTTTTACAAAACAGAATAGAATCAGCACTGCTGTACTGCATTGTATGATGAGCAATACGCTGTGCAGCACATCATGAGCATACAAAAAAGCAAACTGCCCGGCAACAAGCAGCAGCCACAGCAAAATACTAAAAAGAAAAACGCCAGAGACAGCAGCTGCATTGATGCCTTTTTTAGTTAATAGCTTATCCCTCATAACAAACACCTCGCTGCCGATCCGGGAAGATTGAGCAGACCTCCTACTGGCTTTTCACATATCCGTTTCGAACCCCTGTGATGGCCATACAGAAAATGAGTACAAAAACCATCGCTTCCCGGAAACCCAGAACGATGACGTTCAAAAAGTGCAGAGCGGCCACGGCTATAATAAAGAATATGGCAATTAAGAGCAGAAACCATCGAATGATTTTGTGACCGCTAAATTGGGTGATTTCGTAATATTGTTTATAACCCAATATACAGTATGGAATACCGATAAAGAACAGACAGAAGTGCGTACAGCAAAATAAGAGAGTCTCATGCAGCATGAAATTTGCCACACTCAGCAATATGCAGAAAACCAAGGTGCAAAGAAAAACCTTCTATGCATGTGGTTCGGTTCCTTTTTTTAGTTTGAAATATTTGGGTAAAAATGTCATTGTTTATCCCTCCTTGCCATAAATAAGTCAATCATGCACAAAATCAGTGAAATGATTAAACAGAAAATGCCTATCCCAAAAGCGATGGGGCTGATAAAGTAATTATCTGAGACATTCCAATCTGCAGCATTCAGACTGACTATACTGTTCAAGATTTTTCCTGATTGATAGAGAATTCCCAGATACAGCAAGGATATGAGCGTTCCGG
>CAUWJW010000326.1:0-1665 GCA_963558985.1 uncultured Clostridia bacterium
TTGTGATTGCTGCTGTCAGAGTAGTTTTACCATGGTCTACGTGGCCGATGGTACCTATATTGATATGCGGTTTGTTTCTTTCAAACTTTTGCTTTGCCATTTTTCCGTTCCTCCCTAATTTAATATCTTCCTAAAAAAAAATTGGAGCTGTTGAGCAGACTTGAACTGCCGAACCTCTTCCTTACCAAGGAAGTGCTCTACCAACTGAGCTACAACAGCACGCCGATTAATCCTATGGTACTATATTTTGTCCATGGTGTCAATAAGATAAATGCAGGAAAATTACTTATTTCTTTTTTCCTGAATCAGATCCCTCAGCAGCTGTTCAAGTCGGTATGCAATCACAGTGGCGATTGCAAGCAGAAAAAAATAGTTTATTTTACTTCCCGGTACATAAAAAATACTTTCTGCATATAGCCTCCTCAGCAGAATATGTGCTAAATATAGCTGCAATGACATGTCTCCAAAAAAAGCAAGTATTTTATTGAAAGGCTTCAAATTGATCTTTTTCAGTACTGCTGCAAAGAAAATCACATAAGCAATGCCGCATATATAAAAATATCTCTTTATCATACCCCTGATCTCAAAATCATGCAGCATCCAAAGGCTTGCAAGGATAATCAGAAAAGCTGCCAACACAAAAACCGACTTCAGACGTCTTCTGTCCCGAACTGCCCGGCCCAGTCCGCATCCTAAAATAAATACAGGGATACGGTTGATCGCAATTTCCCAACGCGCATAAAGTTCCGGTGAATACTCTTTTAAAAGAAGAATCATCCCCGTCACAAGAACAATAATCAGACAAAGATTTCCAACCCTTAGATTCTTATTTTTGTCATATAAAATGTAAAAAATTAGCGGATATAATAAATAACACATCCATATAAGAGATACAAACCAGATCTGTTGATCACCGGTTACCCAAAAATCCGTTAATGTGACTCGCAGAAAGAATTTCCCCAAGTCCCCATCCATAAGCAGAACCGTCAGCCAATAGAAGCCATTAATAAAAAGCACAGGTATTACCAGACGAAAATACCTCTTTTTCTCATATTGAAGTATCCGCTGTTTTTCAGCAAAAGAATAAAAGCAAAAAATTCCTGACAAAAATAAAAACATATCACAGCCCATATTACCATGATTGATAATAGTATGGATATAATCCAGCGGAGCCCCGGCATCTTTAAAATAGTAAACTTTCACAAGATAACTGTGAAAAAGCATAATCCACAAAATCGTTATACCGTACAATTCTGATTTATACTGACTCAAGATTTCTAAAGTCAAGAAACCTTTTTTCTCTTTCATATATAACTCCCAAAACTCTAAAAAGATGCCATCTTCCCCATCCTTAGCGCTGCTTCGTTAAACTTTGCAGATACTCCGGACCATAGTAGTGGCTGTCTGTAAATGCTGCACCTTTCTTTATATGTTCGATACACTGCACGCCTTTTGTACCGTTTGTAACATAAGCTTTCACAGCATACGCTCTGCAAAGTGCTGCCACTTCCTCATTATAAATTCTGCTGCTGACAGACATGTATCTAATCTTTTTATGCTTACAGTACTCTAACGCTTTTTTGCAGCACTGCAGGCTCTCTCCCTCTGTTCCCTGAGGATCTACTGCATGATAGATAATCTTCATTTTCATACCGGACTGCTCCA
>CAUWJW010000327.1:0-1663 GCA_963558985.1 uncultured Clostridia bacterium
AAGTGAAGTACAATAAACCAGAGGAGCTGTTTGGGGTAGTAAATGGTGCGTTTCAGCAGGCTATTGCTGAATGAAAAAAGGCCGTTTTTTATGGTCCGCACACCGGATAACTGAGAGGCAGAAAGCCGGAAAAGCCCGGAGTATCAAGGGAAAACAGCTCAAAAACTCACGCAATACGGTCTCAAGGCAGCTCGTCGCGCTCCGCAGTTCAGCAAGAGATAATTTCTCTGTTGCAGAACAGACAATTTCAAACAGCATTTTTACAACTCCTCAGGACTTCGGTTCTGGGGAGTTTTTTATTTCATAGGAAATTCCTTCCTATGAAATAAAAATGCTCTGCAGGCCAGGCGGTCAATAGATTCTTCTGCAAAGTGAAAGACAATCTCCTGTACTGCTTTTATAAACGTAAATTTTTGCTGCGCCGGATCAGCCAGAAAATCAGCCAGAGTAAGCTGACGGGAAAGGAAAACAAGCTCAAAATAAGCAGTCCGGCTCCAAATGATCCGAGCAAGGACTGCCCGGCTGCGATATTGCTGATGATCCCGAACAGCGCGAGACAGAAACTAAAAGAGAGCCAACAAAAGAAAGCGTGTTTACTTTCTTTCGCATCTGCGGGGACTCTTGATTCTTCCTTTTGGCTTCCAAGCTGTTTTTTTAAGTGTTCACTTAGAAACTGCTCCTGTTCCTCTAATTCGGTGTCTCCGATTGCTCTTGCGTAGTCTGCCCGAAGCAGGTGATATCCCATTTTATCCTGCGTATTTTTGGCTTGACGCAAAAATTGTTCTAAGGTTTCTTCAGCTTCTTTCCAGCACTTTTGTTCCAGCAGAGCGGAGAACCAGTTGGCTGTTATAATATTTTTGGAATGTTTGCTGAATGCCCAGGGACGCCAGCGATCCAATCCCTGTTTCAATTTTTTAAGGTCGTGGTCGCTTTGATAAGTTACCACATAGGGGTTCAGCTTTTTTGCCAGCCAGCGTTCATACTTACAAGATACCAAAAAAACAAGAGCCAGCAGCGAAAGAATCGCCACAACTGCAATCCACATGGTCTCATAGGAAAAAAAGTGATCATAAATCAGGCATGCTGCGCCGGTGAGGGCCGCAATGCCGAAAATTGGCCATGGATTTCTCATAATAGCATATCTCCAATCATCTGTTTGCATGAAGAGTTCAATATGGACAAATTGTCCTGGTTATATGCACGTATTATAGCATTTGAGCGGTCTCTCGTCATCATTTTCCAGCAGGATGATGGGAAATTTCATAAAGATTTTACAACTTTTCAGGATCTCGTTTCCGAGGCGTTTTTTGTTCAATGGGAAGCTGTAATTGTGTAATGTATTCGGTTTCATCGGAAGTTGTGTGGATATCAATCCAAAGAATTTCTAATAAGTTGCCCAGAACGGTGAAATTGTGGGCGTGAGCGTATTGCGTAAGCTGCTGTCCCCAGTAGGCGCTTTGCCTATAATTCCCGCGATAAGTGACGCACAGGTAATTCCCGCCATCAATGACATCAGAGCCCTCTTCGTCTATCAGAAAAACAGATTGGTAGGACAGTTTTTTTTTCTCTAATAGCATTGACAGAGAAATTACGGTTCCAATTTGATTACTTCCAATAATGTATAAACGATTTTGATTTAAATTGATCAGTCGTTTGATCAGAA
>CAUWJW010000328.1:0-1647 GCA_963558985.1 uncultured Clostridia bacterium
GATGTAATTTTCTACTTTTATACTTCCTATAATTCCATTTACACCTAAAATCATGGTAATTCCCATAAACAATGACATAAACACAAGAATTGCCCGTTTTTTATCTCGGAATACATTGTGATATGCCATTACATGAAGTTTTCCACCATTGGTAGAATTTCTGCTTTTCGTTTTTGTAGAAGCAAAATTTTGGTATCGTAAAGCTTCGATTGGAGAAATCTTACTAGCAGCTTTTGCCGGTGCATTGCATGAAACCCAAACTGTCAATGCTGAAAATAGTATGGATAAAATGAAAATACTTGGGTGGAAAAATATTTCTGCGTCTACCAATGATTTTCCGCTATTAAACGCATTTTCCAAAAGAACCGGAACAACTCCAAAAGAAAGCACACCTGCTAAAATAACACCAATCGGTATTCCAATACAGCCAAAAGTTAATGCTTGTCGTTTTACCAATGTTTTGATTTGCTTTTCTGTTGTTCCTAATGTCTTTATCAGTCCATAGAAACGTGTATCTCTTGAAATGGAAATATAAAGTACGTTATAAATCAAAAGATAACCGCTGCCTATGATAAAGAATACCAAAAGAATAATCATTGCATAGACAGAACCATTGGAATTTGACAATGAAACCGAACTTTGAAATTCCTGATTTTCATTTAATGTAATATCGTTTTTCAAACGCATAACATCATTTTTCGGATTGTCTAAAGACATAGAAAGGACACCGCTGTTTTGCATTGTATATCCATGTTCCTGACAATAACTTTCGGATAGAAACGCCATACCTGTACCTGTATAAGAACGGAACCAGCCACTTAATGTAAAGGTATCTTTCTGTTCTCCGTCTTTTGAAACATAAGACAATGGAATTTCCATATCAACCTTTGGCTTTTTAATGCCTAACTGAGAAAGAGCGTCCTCAGACAGCATAATCTCATTTTCTTTTTTCGGATAATTCCCATTGATATTGCTGATTGCTTCTTTATAATGCTTTTTCCATTCTGTATTATCATAGTATTGCATAACAATCGCAAGGTCTCGGTCTGCTTCATTTTTCCCTGCAACAGAGCCAATCATATATTGCGTACCGACCGTTTTCACATAATCTAAATCACGGATTTCTTTTTCCTGATCGTTTGTCGGCATGGCAAGTGTAACATTTGCATTGGTACCAGAAGTACGAACTTCCATTAAATCCATGTTCTCTTTGTAGTTAATACCCAAACTAAAAATAGTTGTAATCATAAACGTCGTAAGGGCGACGGCAACAATCGCAAAAATATTACGGGTGCGGTTAGCTTTCATCATACCTTTTTCTACACGCTTTATGACCTCTTTATTTCGATTATCGTGCATAACCTACACCTCCCGATACGACTTTACCATCTTCGATACGGATAATGCGGTCTGCCATTTGAGCAATTTCTTCGTTATGTGTAATCATAAGGATTGTCTGATTAAATTTTCTGCTGATAGACTGCATAAGAAGAATTACGTCCATACTTGTCTTTGAGTCCAAATTTCCTGTCGGTTCATCAGTAAACTGTACCCCTATCCCTTTATGCCTTGAAAATAGGGGATTTAACGGTATGATATTGTCAATATTGGTTTACACTTTTTTCTCAAGAATGTTCGACCTTATGC
>CAUWJW010000329.1:0-1636 GCA_963558985.1 uncultured Clostridia bacterium
CTTCTGTTACAATGCCGATTGGCTTGCTTTTCAGCAGCCCGATAGCAGAAAAAGTAGGGGTAAATGTTTGGTTTTTCATTTCCGGTCTGTGCATGGTTATATTGACGGCATGTGTTTCAATCCGGTATTCAGTAAAATGCAGGAGATAAAAGTTATGATTAGAGAATTTCAAATGTCAGATACAGCGCAAGTTATGAAACTTTGGTTTTCTGGAAATATAGACGCACATTCATTTGTACCAGAGAAATACTGGCGTTCACATTTTGGCGAGGTACAAGAAGCATTATTGCAGGCGAAAGTTTTTGTCTGTGATATAGATGGCAATATAAAAGGATTTATTGGTTTGATGAATGAATATATCGCCGGGATTTTTGTTGATAAAAACTGCCGTTCCACAGGAATCGGTACGCAGCTTCTTACTTATGTGAAAGAAAAATATGATATTCTTTCGTTGAGTGTATATCAGCAAAATTCACGCGCAGTAGCCTTTTATCAAAGGGAAGGGTTTTCAATTCTATCAGAAGGCGTTGATGAAGATACTGGAGAAAAAGAATATACAATGTGTTGGAAAAAACTATGAAGTTGCCGATAAAATGAAAGCTCTATTGACTGAGTACAACGGAAAAGAAGAAAAGACTTTTGAAGATATTCTGGATTTTCATGTGAAGTTTGAGCGAATCCATCCATTCCAGGACGGAAACGGTCGTGTGGGCAGACTGATTATGTTTAAGGAATGCCTAAAATATAATATCGTTCCGTTTATCATCGAGGATAACCTGAAGATGTTTTATTACCGTGGACTGAAAGAATGGAACAATGAAAACGGCTATCTGACAGATACCTGTCTGACTGCGCAGGATAAATATAATGTAGATTATTATAACCTTGATGTATAAATACAGCAAATACAAGGAGTTTTAGAGATATGATTAAAATACTATTCATCTGCCACGGCAGGTGACGAAAATAGTGCTGAAAACCTTTGAAAATCAAGGGCTTTTTCAAAATCCGACCTGAATTTACGACACTTTTACGACATATGAAGTCAAGCTATGATAAATACGTTGTGAAAGAGGTCAAATGCGATGAAAGAAAGAATTACGAAGAATGGAATTGATTATGTACTGATTGGGGATTATTACATACCGGATTTGAAGTTGCCGGAAGAAGAACGTCCTATCGGAAAGTATGGGCGTATGCATCGAGAATATTTAAGGGAGAATAATCCACTGCTGTTTAATGATTTAGTGCTGAGTTGCCAGCTCTGGACTTATCTTGCAGATATAAACGAGCAGGCGCAAGAGAGATTACAGGTTATTATCAGTCAGATGCAAAAAGCTGAGTCTGTAACTGAGAAAATGAAAGAAGATAATCAGTGGGAATGGATTCAGAGAATGGGCAGTATCCACAATCGTGCAGAGGAAATTGTGTTAAACGAATTGATTTATAGATAATTGACAATGCAGTACATACCTGTTACACTTCGTGTAACAGGTATGTACTGCAAGAAATAGTGGGAGCTTGTATTCTTTTTTTAAAAAGGATATCTTGACAGTCGCAATAAAAGTTGTATAATGATAGTAACAGAACCCACCACGCCTCTGATTTTTCATGCGCAACCCGGTGGGACTTTTTC
>CAUWJW010000330.1:0-1632 GCA_963558985.1 uncultured Clostridia bacterium
AAGATGGAAGTATTGCAGGAACGGGCACCCATGAAGCGTTACGAAAGACAAATACTGCATATGGGGATTTTATCCGGGAAGGCGATGGCAACTAGCCGGAAAGCTGATAGCGATCGTTTGTATAAGTGTGAATAAAGAGGTGATGAAGGAATGAAAAAAAGAACAATAGCGGGGATAGCTGCACTGGCTGCAGTCTGCCTGATTTTTGGCTATTTTTTTGTTCATCAGAGAGAGGAACCTGAAAAACCTGTAAATGTAAATGCAGGCCAGGAAATGGGAAAAGCTATGTATGACATGGAGAAAAAGGCGCTCAGAGAAAAACAAAAAATACAGGCAGACCTGAAAGAGGGGGGGATGACAAAAGAGGAACTGGCGAGTCAGCTCAAAGACAGAGCCCGTTATCTGGCAAAGCATTTAGATGAGATGGAAGATAAGGATATCTGTCTCAACATGCTTTATGAAAGTGCGGTTTTTCTGAGCTTTTCTCATGTACATGAAAGCTCCAAAACAGAGGTGCAGCGGCAGATTGAGCATCATGAAATTTCCCATCTGGCAGATCGGGTGCATACTTATGTTGTGGGCAGCAGCTTTGAATATACAGCTGATGAACGTATGGAAAAGAAGCTGCGGAAAGGGCTGCGGAGCCTGAAGAAAAGTGATTTCACAGAATTTGCGCAGCTGGTTGCGCAGGATGCTTACGAATCAGAGTCAGGCAAGCATTTAGAATGAAAAACATGGAACGATGAAATAAGACGGTATCAAATGATTGCCTTAACAGGCCTAATCATTTGCGTTATAACTCTTTTTTTCATCAGAAAAAAGAAAGCGCAAGTTACAAAAATAATCAAAAATATACTCTTAGGGCTTATCCTTATTGCGCTGTGCTGTTCAGCTGCATTTATTCCAAAATGGAGCAAGTATGAAAAGGAGGCCGCAGAAGCTGCAGAACATACAGGAATCCTTTATGAATATGCATGGGAAGACGTTTTAGCAAAAAGCGGAATCAAAGATTTATACCAGTGAAAAAGCATTGGAAGTATGGATAGAAAAGTTTAAATCCAAATACCGGCTTCCTGCTTTGTGAGGAGAGGAACGAGAACTTGTAAAACTGGCTTTGAAAGTTCGGAACCGGTTCAGTGAAGAAACTTTCACGCTTCTTTTCTGCTTTTGCGGAAAAAACTCGTATTTATTACAATTAGAAGGGGTGTTTATTACAAAGTACTGTCATTGGAAGTTGAAAGCTGATACAATTATGCACCGCATCTATTTTTCATAGCAGGATGCATAGGGAGCATTTACATGAACCGCAAGAAAATCAGTTGGAAGCAATAGCAGGAGTTACGCAATCGGCTGAAAACGACCGGTTTCGTATAAAAGTTGTGGGCTGCAGGGATGGAAATTCGCTCAAAATGCAGTTTTTTAGGGGAATGGAAGAAAAAGGTGCCTGTCGGGCTGAAAGTTTTATACGAAATTGAGCAAAAAAGGGCAGTTGCGTAACAAAGGGATTGTTTTATCCGGTAGGCGGATACCGATAGCTTGTATAAGTGTAAGTAAAGCGCTAAAGAAAAGCGGAGAATGAACAGACGATGAAAACCGTAACCACAGTCACAATCGCATTGATTCTTTCCTTTA
>CAUWJW010000331.1:0-1607 GCA_963558985.1 uncultured Clostridia bacterium
TAGACGGGCTTAGTAAGATCATACCGGAAGTCTTTGATTCAAACTGTAAGAAAGGTATTAAATGGCCCAGTGCACTCGCAGGTTTCAATTTGCCATATAAAAGCGGGTTCTCCGGGGAAATATAACACTTTTTTGCAGCAAAGAAGCAGTATGCAGGTACTTTTTACCATTCGGCTGCCTGTCGGTTATTCTGTGGACGAGAGAGCTTTCAGATACTCCTCCACATTCAGATAGGCTTGCTTCTTTCGAATCGTCCGGAATCCTTGTCTCTCCTCTGTAAATCACTGCCTTTCTGCGAATCGGGCCGTAACGAAAGGCAGTCTGCCTGCATTTTTCTTTATCCAGGAGATGTCTGCATTGTTGAGGGACTGCTTTCCGGCTGTGCTTAATCTCAAAAATCTCACAGCTGCCCGAAGCCGAATCGAAGATCACCATATCAAACTCACCTACGGCAAACTGCAGGCGAAACACCTCACAATCCCTTCTGGGAAGGGCTGTTTCCAGAAGAACCATATCCTCCACAATTTTGTTAATCACATTTGTCAGCTCATTCTTTTCATACAGCTGTCGCAGAGAGCGGAAGTGATCCTCGTGCCGGTAGTGCTTGAGAGAATGCTGGATATTCCGGGCAATGACACTGTCCACATAGGCATCCGTACCTTTTTTCGTTGCAAAAATAGAGTATTCTTTGTTATAATTCCTTCCTCCCAGACTCATGGTGCCGCCGTACCGGATAAAATCATCAATACCGAGCACACGTTCAAATTCCCGATAGGGGATAAAGGTTGTATGGCAGAGTATACACCAATCGTAAAGTTCTTCATCTTCTGTAAAAAGAAATCCCAGAGGATCTGTTCCCGAAAGGAGGATTTTCATTCCGCTTGCGGCAAATATATCTGAAAAAAGTGCGGCGCCTTCAATAAAATCTTCAAGAAGAGTAACTTCATCGAGAAAAATATACCGGTATCCCTGTTTTTCCAGTTCTTTCAGATCACGGCTGACATCGGCCAGTGTCCGGCTGCTTTGCAGCTGGAAGAAGGCGCTTCTGTTTCGCATCTGGGGTTCCATTTCTCGGATCAGCTGCCGAATCAACGTAGTTTTTCCTGTTCTGCGCAGACCATATAAAATATATACCCGGTCATGGGTATCGCCGTATATATACTCTCGGAGTTCAGGGGAACATTCTCGCTTTTCCCAGTTTGCAACCGGTTCTGTAAAAGCCTGCAGTTCTTCTCCCTTTGCCCGTCTGGCATGCTGCTTTCACCTTCTCTCCACTGATAATATACGTATTTTTTTCCGTTTATGTTCTTGTAGGTGATTCCGCCGACAGGCAGTGTTTTCAGCTCTGCAAGTATACTGTGATAGGTTTCTTTTGTCATTGCCGTTCCTCCCCTGTAAGACTATTTTAACTTTAGTTGTAAAGTTAATTTGCAGGATCTTTTCGGGTGTTCTTTGCTTATACATCTTTCCGTACGTCTTCCGGCAGCTTTTTTACTAATAAAAAACTTCCAATGTGCACAAACCGAAGAATGTCCCCCCCGGATGAAAGAAAAGACGAACTCATATGAGTCCGCCTCTTTGGTTTGTAAGTATGTTCTTATCTAACC
>CAUWJW010000332.1:0-1584 GCA_963558985.1 uncultured Clostridia bacterium
GCTGTTTTAGACGGAACCGCCTTTTCTAGATATATCCATTTTTGCACCTGCCCTTTTTTGGCTGCTGTTACGCTCTCATAACGGGAAAATCCGTAATCGAACAGGTTGCTGATCTGACGAAAACGAACCTGAGAAGAAGAGCAGCCCAGTACGACACCGATCAGGCGAGTTCCGTTTCGTTCTGCCGCTCCTGACAGGCAGTATCCCGCATCTTGCGTGAATCCTGTCTTGATCCCAATGGCTCCTGCATATTGTTTTATAAGCCGGTTGGTATTTGTAAGTCCGAATTCTTTTTCTTTTCCCGGAAGCCCTACCTTTATAGTTCCCTGCCATTTCGTCAGCCAGTTTTTTGTTTCAGGAAACCGAATCAGTTCCCGCGACATAACTGCTATATCATATGCACTGGTATAATGATTTGCTACAGGAAGCCCGTTTGTATTGACGAAATTCGTATCTTTCATATCCAGCTCAGCCGCCCGTTTGTTCATACGCTCCACAAATACTTCCATGCTTCCTGCCAGATATTCTGCAAGTGCCACACATCCATCATTAGCGCTGACCATGGCGACTCCCATAAGCAGTTCTTCTACAGTATGCTGCTCTCCGGGTTCCATATACATCTGGCTTCCTCCCATAGAAGCAGCCCGTTCTGAAATTGTCACAGTATCTTTTAAATCAATTTTTCCCTTCTCACAGGCCTCCAAAACAAGCAGCATTGTCATCACTTTTGTCACTGATGCGGGAGGAAGCCTTTTATGGGCATTCTGGGCAAAAAGAATACGGCCGCTGGCTGCATCCATAAGAACTGCAGCCTTTGCCTTTACTTTCAGTCCAGTTTCTTTTGGCGTAGGCTCTGCCCGGGCATTTACAATGGAAATGGTTCTTTCCTGGGGTTTAAACTGATCGACCCCCATGAAGCCTGCTAAAAACAGTGCGATTACCAGACAGTAACTGATTATTTTCTTTTTCACATAAAAACCCCCTTATTTTCTGAATGACTCTTATAAGGATATTCAGAAAATAAGGGTTTATCACAGGTTTGTTTTACTTCATCACAGACGCCTCTTTTTTCATCTAAGCTTCTTTTCGTTTCCATTCATCTATCGTTGAAACAATAGCGCCTTCCGGGCAGGCCTCTTTACATTTTCCACACCGTATACATTCACCACTGTTTGGCGTTTTACAAACAGAAATTCCCATAGGGCAGACCCTGGTACAGGTTCCGCAGTCTACACAAAGCGCTTCCCGAATCCGAAGCCGATAAAAAGCAATCGGATTAAAGAGACTGTAAACAGCGCCCAGAGGACACAGATATTTACAAAAAGGCCGGTAAGAAAAAACTGCAAGCAAAATCAAAACAATGAGCAGAAAACTTTTCCATGTAAACAGCCATCCTGCAGCAGATCTGAGACTTTCATCCAGAAGCAGCAAAGTCCAGCCGCCTTCCAAAGTTCCTGCCGGGCAAATCCACTTACAGAACCAGGGCGCTCCCTGGCCTACCAGATTTACAGCAAAAATAGGCAGCCAAATAACAAAAATGACAAGGATTCCATATTTCAGGTAAATAAGCGCTCTATGCCCCGG
>CAUWJW010000333.1:0-1545 GCA_963558985.1 uncultured Clostridia bacterium
GATCAAGAGCCTCCTCGAGCCGAACTGCATCATAGGACAGTTCAACATCATTACTGACTGTTCTATCAAAAAAAATATATCTGCGAGCCTCTATATGCTTAATTCTGATTTTTTCATCTAAATCTGTACTTCTGATCACATCAAGAAAATCTATCTTCTGATTGATTTCTTGCCTTAGTTCAATCAGGTTATTTATCTGCTGATCGATTTTTTCTTTCTGCTGTCTCAAAAGCTTGCGGGATGACTCAATATTTCTATTGGAAAAATATTCTTTAATTTCATTCAGGCTCATGCCGAGGCTCTTCAATTCCCTTATTGTTCCAATCTTCTCATATTGCGTCACAGAATAGTATCGATATCCGGTATTCGGATCAACGTATACGGGCTTCAACAAACCAATCCGGTCATAATGACGCAAGGTTTCTGTGCTTATATTTCTTAATCTTGCCATCTCGGTTATTGAAATGATTTCTTCCATATAAAGTTTCCTCCTATACCTCTATTCTGCTGCATTTTTCATGCCATATTATTCTTTGAGCAATTCCGTATAGGTTGAAGGGTTTCTATCTTTTAGCATCACATAATACCCTTCCCTGAGTTCCGGAAGGATCGACAAATCTACTACTGCTTTAATCAGTTCTTCATCTGCCCCTGCTTCTGAAATTGATCTTCCCAAAGGACCCGTAATTTTACTTCGACCAAAAAAGTTGAGTTTCCTGTCAGTGCCTACATGATTACAGGAAGCCACATAAACAACATTGTCAAAAGACCTTGCAGTATTCACAATTTCCCAGTCCCCTTTATTAGGCTCTGTCTCCCAGGCTGCAGGCGCTGCAATTATTTCTGCACCTTTCAGTGCAAGTATCCTTGCCGGTTCCGGATATGCCATATCCCAGCAAATCATCATTCCAATTTTACCGATTGCTGTATCGTATACATTATATTCGCTGCCTTTTGTAAAGTATTTAGTCTCATCTCCTTCAACCAAATGTACCTTTCGATAGCATCCTAAAGGCTCCCCTTTATTATCAATCAATGCCGCAGAATTAAAGAGGACTGGCCTTCCCTCTTCTTCTCCTTTTTCTACAAACCCAAAAATAATATGTACATTATATTTTTTAGCCTGCTCCGAAAAAGTTTTTATAGTTTTTCCATCTGGAAATGTTTCTGCCATATCTTCAAATAACTCACAACATTCATATCCTGTAGTTGCAAGCTCAGGAAAAATAATTAAATCCACATCTTTATCCTGCATAACGGCTTCCATTTTTAATATCATTTTTTCAATATTTTTTTCTTTTTCCCCAAGTGCCGACTGCATCTGCACACAAACAATCTTTGATTTCATCAATCTGCTCCTTTCCTAAAAAACATGTAGCTTTCAATTATGCGAAAAAGGGAGGCATCCTTGTGCCTCCTATATAAAGTGAAAAAGTTATGATTATGCTTCGAAAGCTTTTTTAAAGATGGCAAGAAAATCTTCTTTCCCAGCTTTTCTCGGATTGCTCTCTACTGATACATTTACAGATGCCCGCTGCGCCAGTT
>CAUWJW010000334.1:0-1517 GCA_963558985.1 uncultured Clostridia bacterium
CCCCATTCTATGTAAGAATAGAGGTCAGCCACCCTGTAACACGGTTATTCCATTTTTACATCATAACACACCTCGAAGTTTTATCGCAATCCCTAATCCTGCTTTTTTCGCTGTTTGGTCAGCTGATTCACGTAGGTACTTAATCCAGCCACCAGAATCCCCTGTACAATCGCCGTAAACACCGCCATAGCGATCTCCTGCACGTTGCCCAGCGGACAAGTGGCAACTACATACACCGCCGCCAGTACACAGCCAATTAAGCCCAGGATCGCAGGGATGTACTTATCCTTGACCGCCTGCGCCTGTTTTAAGCCCATGCCCACAAAATACAGCACAACAGCCAGTACCAGTAATTCTGGTTTTACATAATTTACAATCTGATCCATGTTTTATCCTCCTCACATTCCTATCTGGTTAAAAACAAATCCTAATACTATACCGACTACCCCAGTAATAAGGTAGCCCACAACCTTGCGCCACATCTCGCCGTCACGGCCTTCCAAAAGCTCCAGCTTTTCGGCGTGCTCCGTTTGCACCCTTGCCATGCTTTCCACACTGGTAGCTAGTTTCTCAACGGACGTGGTAAGATCGTATATTTTACTTACGACGCTTTCCACATCAGACAGACGATGGTGCAGCCTCTTGTGCTCGTCCTCCATCCGCCGCTTAAATTCTTCATGTTCCGCCCTCGTAATAGGTGTGTCCATCGTCTTTCCCTCTTCTTTTTTTTATTTTACGCAATAAAATAAGACCGTTTCCGGTCTTGCTCGAATCTCTCTCATATAATTTTTTATTTCTCTATTCCTCTACCAGTTTCCAACCTGCCGGATAATCTGCGGGGGAATAGGTATTACTATCAATCAACGAAATATACTTCTTCCCGTTGTATGTGACCTTATCGCCCTTCTTGTATGCGTCATGTGCTCCTGTTGGCTGCTTCCACTCCGGGTATTCAATCGCTGGATCAGATACCTCTACATACAGAGACGGAGCAGATCCGGGCACCCAGTCAGCCTGTGACGTATGGTCAAGCAGCACCTTATACAGCTTTCCTTCATGTCGCAGACGCTCCCCCTTTTTGTAAGCTACACCTGCGCCGCTCCACGCCGGGAACAGCAAAATACAGTTCAGCGCCTGATCGTCCGTAAAGGTGGCAGCAACCGCACGCAGTGCATACTCGCTTTGCTTTGTCAGATCACCTTCCTGTATCTGTGCCACATCCTGCGCCAAGGTGTCGCACTTTTCCAGACATTTCTCCATTCCTTCCTGTAGATCACCAACCTTATATTTTGAAAGATTCATGACATACTGATTTTCAACAGGCCGGAAAAAGAAAGATTCAATATTTACATACCCTGCAAGCACAGCCTGCAAAGTATCATCGTCATTATACAGGGTTATTGTTTCCAGGCCGCTGCCCTTGAAAAGATTATATACGTCCTGCATTTCCAGATCCGGCTTGATATACAGCGTAAGCACATTGGAATCATGGGTTTCAGCAGGTACAGAAACCTTTG
>CAUWJW010000335.1:0-1513 GCA_963558985.1 uncultured Clostridia bacterium
TGTCGTTTCCGCCGCATCCTGTCAGGGCAAAAGAGCTAATGGTCAGTACCAGCACAGTTGCCAGTAATAACAGTTTCTTTTTCATAATGTGTTTCCTCCATGAAAATAAGTAATAATAAAGTTAAAATAAGATTGGATCCGCTTTATTCATATTATCTACGTCATTCTTATCACGTTATCAAGATAAAGCGATGCCGTATTAAAAATAGTACCATAACGCACAATAAATTGCAAGGTTTTGTAGTTTGAGTTTCTGCAGATTTTGCACCGTCCTGCAGTAATCTATAAAAAGAGAGATAAAAAAACAAGAAATTTTTCAAAAGAGTGTTGACAATCCTATATAAGAGTGGTAAATTTAAACTAAAGTTAGCACTCACCCATAAAGAGTGCTGACAGGAGGGACTGATATGGATTTAAGTGAAAGGAAACTGAGAATATTACAGGCAATCATAAGCGACTTTATTCAAACTGCAGAGCCGGTGGGTTCCAGAACACTTTCCAAGAAATTTGATCTGGGAATCAGCCCTGCAACCATTCGAAATGAAATGGCAGATCTGGAAGAACTGGGATTTCTCACACACCCGCATACATCAGCCGGTCGTGTGCCGTCTGAAAAGGCATACAGGCTTTATGTGGATGATATGATGAAGAAACGGGAACTGTCTGAGAAGGAGAAGAATGCCATTGCAAGCAAGCTTTATGACAATGTAACCGAATTGGAAAAAACCATGCAGCATGCGGCAAAGATACTGTCAGAGATTACAAATCTGACATCCTTTGCACTGACACCGTCGCAGGATGACGACACACTTAAGTACATTAATCTGCTGCCGGTGGACGAACATACAGTTGTGCTGATGATTGTATCTCACAGCGGGAAAGTATCCAATACCGCTCTGAAGCTGAAAGTTCCCTACACAGAAGAGGGACTGGAGTTTTTATCTAAAACAATGACCTACAATTACCGGGGCAAAACCTTAAGCGAGGTCTTGACCTTAGATATTATCCAGAGTTTTGAAACAGACATTGAAGCGATGAATGCACTGGCGAAGAAGGTAATGCCTAATTTTATCCGGACGCTGGAAGATATGCTGAATGTTCATTTGTATATGGATGGATTGACGAACATTTTTTCGATTCCGGAGTACAACGACATTGATAAAGCCAAAATGTTTCTGGAAATGATCGGGAAAAAAGAAGACTTTACAAAAACTCTCATTAATCGGGAAAATGGTGTGATTATTACAATAGGAAAAGAAAACACCGAAGATATTATGCAGGACTGCAGTCTCATTACCGCCACTTACCATGTAGACGGAAAGCTGGCAGGAAAAATAGGTGTGATTGGTCCTACCAGAATGCGATACGGAGAAATCACTTCAGTGGTAGAGTTTTTGACAGAGAATATAAGCAATACATTTAAACTGTCAGGAGGAGGTAAGGATGAGTAAAGAGGCAAAAGAGCAGGAAGAAAAAATGGTTCAGGAAGAACAGGAAGTAAAAGAAGAACCTG
>CAUWJW010000336.1:0-1510 GCA_963558985.1 uncultured Clostridia bacterium
CTTTCCGGAAAAAAGCAAGAGTCTTTGCATTCAAAGGAGCAGCCGATGCTGCCTTCAGAACTGAGACTTCCCCAGTATGAACTGCCTAAAAGACCGGCACTTTATTTTTACACAAAGAATGCCTTTGAAAGGTTTTCTTTTTCTGAAGCTGCACAAGCCCTTGGTGTGGAGCGAGTGCGCGCATACGTTCCGCTGCAGTACTATGTGGAATGCCGGCCGGTCAGAGAAAAAGCAGATATCATACCATATATTTTTAATATCAGCAAAGGAAAACTGGATGCTTACATTGAGGAAAATATAGAAAAAATTACAAAATCCGTTATGAACAGCGGAATTGCAATTGGAAACCTTGGATGGATGAGAGAATTTGTCAGCAGAGGCGTGCCCGTATATGCAGATTACGGACTGAATCTGTACAATAAAAAAACAGCAGAGGTCATAAGACGATGCGGGGCGCAGCCTGTGGTTCTATCCCATGAGCAGAACGCAGGGAATTTTCCTCTCATGGTTACAGAGCATCTTTTTCCGACTGAGAGCCTCAGAGACCGGAAAGGGCAGATATATAAAATCGCCCGCAATTATGAGAGGGATAAGTCTATTTTAATGAAATCATCGGAACTTCCTGATTTAAAAATGCTGCGGGACCTTTGGCAGACGGCTGATGGAGAGACACGTATTTATGTACTGTGAAACACATCTGCGGAGGGAAGAGGATAGTAACAAAAGGAGGAACTATGTCTTGCGGAAAACTTCATTCAATTGAAACCTTTGGAGCGGTTGACGGACCGGGAATCCGAACTGTCTTTTTTTTGCATGGATGTCCGGCGCGGTGCATCTATTGTCATAACCCGGACTCCTGGGCAGTTGAAAGTAATGAATGCATCACAATTGAAAAAACAGTGCATATAGCAAAAAGAGGGAAACCTTACTATGGAAAAGAGGGCGGTGTAACGTTTTCGGGAGGCGAACCTCTGATGCAGGGGCAGTTTCTGACAGAAGCTATGAAAGCACTGAAAAAGGAGGATATAAACACCGTAATAGATACCAGCGGAACCTGGATTGATGAATTTACAAAAGAAGCAATCGAACAAAGTCAGCTCCTGCTTCTGGACATAAAACATACAGACCCGGAGCAGTTTAAAAAGATAACCGGAGTAGAACAAGAACGGCTGCTTCAGATTATAGAACTGGCAAATAATGCAGAAAAGCAGGTGTGGGTCCGGCAAGTGATTGTTCCGGGACTCAATGATACAGAAGAAAATATACTTCAGCTCAAGCGATTTACAGAAGAAAAGATAAAACATCTATATAAAACAGAGCTTCTTGGCTATCATAATATGGCTATTGAAAAATGGGACAAGCTGGGAATTCCCTATAAACTGCGAAGTACACCTGCAATGGATCAGAAGCGGCTGGGAGTTCTGGATGAACTGCTGCAAAAAAAGTAAAAAAACAAGGAAAAAAGGTATTGACAAAGGGAGGTAGAGGTGGTAATATAGACAAGCTGTCT
>CAUWJW010000337.1:0-1510 GCA_963558985.1 uncultured Clostridia bacterium
GGATCGACACACGCATATTTGCGCGGTTTACAGTCGTATTCCTTGCTTCCCTGCCCATTGCTTACCGTTTTATGGCCCCTTATCAGAAACGCCGTATCGATGCGTTTCTTCATCCCGATGATCTTTCTCTTCCGGGCAATTATCATGTATGGAATTCAAAAGTAGCCATCGGCTCCGGCGGTGTTTCGGGAAAAGGGCTCTTTGCTGGAACGCAAAAAGAACTGGATTTTCTTCCAGTCCAAAAGTCTGATTTCATTTTTTCTGTAATCGTTGAAGAGCTGGGACTCATAGGCGGGGTTCTGATCCTTTTCCTTTTTGCTCTTTTTCTGTACCGCACTGCCCGTATCGTATATGAAGCTGCCGATCTTTACGGCGCACTTCTTGTCATTGGTTTTTTGGGCATGTTTCTGTTTCAGATATTTGAAAATATCGCTATGACCATGGGAATCATGCCTGTTACCGGTGTCACTCTGCCTTTTCTCAGTTATGGCGGTTCTTCTGTTCTGTCAGGTATGATGGCTCTCGGTCTGATCCTCAGTGTCGGCATCCGGAGCAGAAGCACCGGATTATAGAAGCCTGCCCTTCTTCTCAGGCTTCTTTTCGGATCAGACGAGTTAAAATGTTTTGAAAGTTCTCTTCTATATAGGTATTTTTCTTGAATACAATCGGAATGCCTCTGTTTGTAGAGATATAAATATTATCATCAAACTGAATGATTCCAATCATTCTGCTGTTGAGCATTTCCGATATCTCCCGCAGATCCGGGATCACATGCCGGTTCATCAGTTCCACTCTGACTTTATTGACAATGTAGCAGGTGTCTCTGAAACCTGCCTGCTTTACATAACGATCCAGAACATCTGCATCTCGGATGGCCGCCACATCGGCTTCTGTCACCAAAAGCACCCGGTCCGCACCTGCCATGGAAATATCCAGCCCGCTGCCGATTCCTGCGGGACAGTCAATGAGAATATAATCAAAATCCTTCTTCAGTTTCCTGCACAAAATCTCCATATGGAGCGGAGTAATATCCCGGTTGTCTTTCCTCGGACAGGCCGACATGAGGTAAAGGTTTTCAAAACGCCTGTCCTTGATCAGCGCTCTCTTTATCTTGCAAATACCGGAAAGCACATCCATAATATTATACACAACCCTGTTTTCCAGTCCAAGGTACAAATCCAGATTGCGCATTCCCATATCCATATCAAGGAGTGCAACTTTATAGCCTCTCCTTGCCAAAAGTGCTCCCAAATTGGCAGTAACCGCTGTTTTCCCGGTGCCGCCTTTTCCTGATGCCACTAAAATTACTTCGCCCATTTCTTCCTCACTAATTTTATTTTACTTCCTGCTGAAAGTACTGCCCCATGATTTCTCTTGCCACCGGCCCTGCGTTAGATGCAGTCTCGCCCTGCGCAATCATAACTGCCACTGCAATTTCCGGCTCCTGAGCCGGTGCCATAGTAACGACCCAGGCAAAATTATCATAATCTTCTTTGAAGCGGTCTACCTG
>CAUWJW010000338.1:0-1501 GCA_963558985.1 uncultured Clostridia bacterium
TGTTGCAAAGGAGCTGGGAGTAAAAGTGAAGTTCCAGCCGATTAACTGGGACTCTAAGGCTATGGAACTGGAATCCAAAAATATCGACTGCATCTGGAACGGCATGTCTATTACAGATGAAGTCAAAGAAAAAATGACACTGTCCAACAAATACCTCAATAACCAGATCATCATCATGGCACTGGATAAAAAAGTAAAGGTTGAAAAAGCTGAAGATCTTGCTAACTACAAAATCGCTACGCAGGTAGACTCTTCCGGACTGAAGGTTCTTACTGAAAACGAAGCTTACGAGTCTTACAAGGACAATATTACCGAATACAAAACATATGACCAGGCGATTATGGATATGCAGACCGGCAGAATGGACTGCGTAGTTGTTGACCAGGTTCTGGGTGAATATAAGAACTCTAAGATGAAGGAAAAGATGCAGGTATGTGATTTTAACTTCGGCGGAGATTTCTATGCTGTAGGATTCCGCAAGGGTGAAGAAGCGCTTGCTGCTAAGATCAACGATGCAATTAAAGCAACCATCGACAGCGGAGAAGCAGAAAAGATCAGCAAGAAGTGGTTTGGAAAGAATATTGTAATTTTCGAGCCTCTTGAAGAAAAATAATGGAACTTTGGAGGAGCCTCTTTATGAATGAATTTATTGCAAGTTTGCAGGAAAACCTGTCTTATGTGGGAGTGTTGATGCCCTCCCTTCTGATGGGCGCCTGGTATACCGTCAAACTGTTTTTCGTAACTCTGGTGCTGTCACTTCCCCTGGGACTCCCTTTTGCTCTCGGAGGAAACAGCAGATTTCGGGTATTTCGATTCATCTCAAAAACTTACATATGGATTTTCAGAGGCACTCCTCTTTTATTACAGCTGTTTTTCTTTTACTTTTTTATCCCCATCACCTTTGGGATCCGCTTTTCTCCATTTACAACAGCAGCGCTTACCTTTGTGTTGAACTACGCTGCTTATTTTGCAGAAATTTACCGTGGAGGAATTAACAGCATTGACAAGGGTCAGTATGAAGCAGCCCACTCTCTGGGACTTTCCAGAAGTCAGACAACTTTTGGTATAATCCTGCCCCAGACGATGAAGTGTGTCCTGCCGCCTGTGTCCAAGGACGCCAACGTGCTGATTAAGGATACGGCTCAGGTTTCTGTCATGGGTGTTGCCGATCTGATGAAGGCTGCTACTTCAGCAGTCAATCGGGATGTAAGTTCCCTCGCTTACTTGGTGGCAGCTGTGATTTACCTGATTTTCACCTTCCTTCTGACGCTCCTTTCCAATTATCTGGAACGGCGCTTCTCAAAATATGATGCAAAGGAGGAATGGTAATATGGAACAGATTTTAAAAATGGAGCAGATTGTAAAGGACTATTCCAACTGCAGGGCTCTGGATCACGTTGATTTTTCTATGAAAAAAGGTGAGACCGTAGCGATTATCGGTCCATCCGGTTCGGGAAAAAGTACCCTTCTGCGGTGCATCAACTGTTTGAACCGGATTACA
>CAUWJW010000339.1:0-6107 GCA_963558985.1 uncultured Clostridia bacterium
ATGTTATTATCTCCAAATGCAGGGTACATCTGCGTATCTTCTGCTGCAAACTTTAAAAATTCCCCGCATTTTCCCAAGATTAACTCAGAAGGTTCCTGCCCGTCATCCAGAAAATAAATCTGCTCATATTTCCCGGACTGTCTTGCAACGTCTGCAACGGTTTTCCCGTATCCTCCTACTCCTAAAATGATCAGTCTCATTGTTCTTCCACCTTTTCAAAAAATAATATATCTATAAATAAACACAATTTGAAAAAATACACACTTATGACTCCATCTAAACTAAAACTATTTTTTCAATTCATCTTCTTTTTTACTCACATTTCTTCATTTCACAAATTTGAAGTATAAAAAACAAAGAATAGATAATCTATTTTTCATACAGAATCTAAGAATTTTCTCTTTATAAGAAGTGGCACACCCCTTGGAAGACACCAACTTGTAGCTTTCCTGTAACCATTGTGTATTTAAAATTCGTCTCATATCCTTTAATTGAAACCCATTTGGAGATTCTTTTGCATTCTGAATTACATTAAATACCATTACATCAGTATAATATTTTGCCATGTCTTGTAAATATCTTCTATCTTCACTAAAATTTCTTCTTGTTGGATATTGCAAAACCAAATCATTTTCCAGTGTAGCTTTATAATTTCGGCGTACTAAAGACTCCGGATTATCCACGCGGTAATGATAACCACAGCAGTCTACAGCCATAGCTTTTTTTGCCATTTTAAGAATTCTTAAATTATATTCTGTATCTTCTCCAATTACAATTTTTTCATTTGGAAAAAGTTGATTTTCTTTCAAAAAAGTAGTTTTAAAAAACATACGCCATGAAAAACAAGCATCATAAGATGTATGAACACATGGATTTGACTCGACTAAATCTTTTCCCGTCATTATACCATCTATTTTATAATTTGTATGAATTTCCCCCCCCCCAAGTTGGAAATATAGTCCGTAATTAATACATCCGGATATTTTATCAGACACTTCTTTATTTCTGAACAATAGTCCTCATCTATCCAATCATCACTATCCACAAAAGATACATACTCTCCTGTTGTCATTTTCAAAGCTGCAATTATCGCCTTTGATTTCCCTTCGTTTTCTTTTTTGTGAATAGCTTTAATTCTTAAATTTTCAGCACTAAAATATGTATCAATAATTTCTTTTGTATTATCATAGGAACCATCATTAACAACGATAATTTCTATTGATTTTTCCGTTTGATTTACTATAGAATCCAAGCATTGTTTTAAATACTTTTCACTATTGTATGCTGCTACTATAATAGAAAAAAATGGTTTCATTTCGTCTCCTCTCATTAGATTTATTTGAGCATATGGCTTAAAGCTATCTCCTGTACAGATATGCCACCGTGATATCAATGACAGACCAGTCAAACTGTGCTACTTTGTTTTTATTGAGACTGAGTCATTTCTATCAACTCTTCATCTGAAAACTCACAATCCTCATATGCAGCAAAATATTCTATACCGTTTTTCTCAATGCTTGTCAATATCAACTGACTTAGATCATTGATATATGTTGTTGCACCATCAGTCACAACTTTTTTTCCATCTATAAATACAGAGGAACGCCCATCCTCCATATAAATTGCTATAGCATGAACGTCTTCTCCATTGGAATCCGCTTCATAAATATTAACATCACCATATCGTACAGTAATGCCCTGACTTGAAACATCAATCGATGGCATAACATTTGCATTAGATGGGTTATTTGTCCTAACCCTTCCTGAAGAAGCTTTTAGCAAATACATCGATGGATATCTGGTTAATTCCTTTGCTTCATCCATTATAAGTGTTTTCAATGTTACTCCATTTATTTTGTTTCTCCATCTATTTCCAACAAGTTCCTGTGTAAGAGAATATTCCGCTAATAAGTTTAATTTTTCGCCATCTTCACCTAAATTAACAACAGATTCCGATACCGTGTATCCCTCTTCTTCTTGATTCATACTGATTCGGTTTGTAACTTCTGCTAAATCATACTCTGCAAAAGGTATTCTTTTGTTTTCTTTTACAGTAACGTCGAATGTCTTACTTTGCTGACCGCATTGAACCATTAATTTTGTCTGTCCAATCTGTTTTCCGTGCAAAATATTATCTGACACATTTGCAGTATTTTCATCTTCTGTCAATATTTTTACGCTATCTGTAGTGAAATTAGGATATAAATAATATTCAATTTCTTTAGAATGTTCCTCTTTTAATGAAACCTTATCATGTGATGTACTTATACCTACACATGGTATATTCATCTCTGAAGACACATTCACCACATATGTTGCTGTTGCATTGCCACATGTCGCGGTTATCTCAGCTGTACCTTCACCGACTGTAGTCACATACCCCTGAACTACAGTTGCCACAGCTTCATCAGAAGATTTCCATTCACATGCCTTATTACTTGTATTCTCAGGATAATATTCTCTTTGAAGATACAAATTCTTATTCACTGGAAATACCAGTTCTGTACCTTTTTTCCACATTTGCGGATATATTTCCAATTTTTCACATTCTACTTGTTTATCTTGGATAATATTAAAATTTTTAATCTGAAACTCATATTCCTTTTCCGCTTTTTCACCATCTGCACTTTGGCACTCTATATAAAACGCCTGAGGATTTAAAAAAGGATGATACTCATATAAATAATCATTGCTTACCGTGTATTGAGAAAAATCATTTTCTCCTACTAAATTACCATCTATCCACGCCTGAATAACTCCGTCATGCAAAGAGAACTTGAATTTGTGCCATTTATCCGGTTCAAATTCAATATTTTCTCCAACAACCGCTAAATGTTTGTCCGGATATTCGCTATTACTTCCTGTTCCATAGTGTATAGATGGAGATTTAAAACTTACTGGATTATCAGAATAACCTCCTGCTTGCTCGAATACATCTATTTCACCTCCAGCCGGCCATTTTATCCCATCAGAATAAAGATTCTTTGTCCAGTAAGTCCCTGTACCATATGTAATCACATAACTCCAACTTCCTGGCTTTCCACTATATTTCCCCTCAAATTCACAAACAAAATCGTCTGATTCAAACAGCCCTGCAGTACACATCATCTGCTGTTTTCTAATACCTGTTTCTTCATCCAGAATGGATGTCAAAATAGCTGTGTCATTTTCGCATTTAATCATTTCAAGTGATTCATAAACAGTATTTCCATACTCTCTTCCTTCCCAGGAATAAAATTGTTTATCAGATGGATACACCCCGGAAAAGTCAGCTTCAAAGACAGTGAAAGGTCCAGAATCTTCTGTTTCTATCTTCGTTTCGTTCATTCTTCTATCCATCTTCTTCTCTTTGCTACTCTGAAAAAGATAAAATAATCCAGCGCAAAGCATAATAACCAGAATGGGTACAATAATCTTCGTATGTTTTTTCATATTGAAATTATTTCACTCCTTCCAGAATATCTGCTATTCTCTGGCAGGCTCTTCCATCCCCATATGGATTTGAAGCATGTGCCATTTTTTCATAGCTTTCCTGATTTTCCAACAGTTCCTTGAAATTTCTGTAAATTACCTCTTCTTCTGTTCCTACTAATTTTAATGTTCCTGCTGCAATTCCTTCCGGACGTTCTGTTGTATCCCGCATAACTAAAACAGGTTTTCCAAGGCTTGGCGCTTCCTCCTGGATTCCGCCTGAATCTGTAAGAATCAGATGGCTCTGCGCCTGAAAGTTGTGAAAATCGAGGACATCCAGCGGTTCAATGATATGAATTCTGTCATCTCCTCCCAGAATCTCATTTGCAGTCTCTCGCACAACAGGGTTCATATGAATCGGGTAAATTGCTTTTACATCTGGATGTTCATCCATCACACGACGAATCGCCCGAAACATATTTTTCATCGGCTCTCCCAAATTTTCACGCCGATGCGCTGTGATTAAAATTAATCGACTGTCTTTTGCCCACTCCAGCTCTGGATGCGTATACTCGTCGCGAACTGTTGTTTTAAGCGCATCAATCGCTGTATTTCCTGTCACATAGATCGTTTCTTCCTTTTTACCCTCTTTCAGAAGATTGTTCTTAGAAAGTTCTGTCGGTGCAAAATTATACTGGCTTATAATAGATACCGCCTGTCGGTTAAATTCTTCCGGATAAGGAGAATAGATATCATATGTACGCAATCCTGCCTCTACATGCCCCACCGGAATCTGGAGGTAAAAACAAGCCAGTGCTGTCACAAATGTAGTGGAAGTATCCCCATGAACCAAGACAACATTAGGATGTACTTCTTCCAACACCTGCTTAATATTTTCCAGAATATTAATTGTCACATCAAACAGCGTCTGTTTCTCTCTCATAATAGATAAATCATAATCCGGCACAACATGAAATGCTTCCAGAACCTGATCTAACATCTGTCTGTGCTGTCCCGTCACACAGACAATCGTTTCTATCGTTTTTCTTTTTTTCAATTCATTGACAAGAGGACACATTTTTATTGCTTCCGGACGTGTCCCAAAAACCAGCATAACCTTTTTCATCTCAATTTCCTTTCTTAAATATCTTTTTCCCGATTCTTCCAAACAGATTTCTATAATATTGGAATTCTTTGCTTCGATAAAAGAGAACTGCAAAGATTAAATTAGGAACAATACAACAAATGATAAATTTAAAAGCAAGATTACCTGTTGCTGAAAAAGCTGCTAATTCACCTAATTTATAACAGATACCGCCTGTAAATATCAAAAGTACAAAATAGAATACTCTCTTTTTATAATAGGGCCAAACACTTCTTTCAAATCCATACTTATACAGTTTAAATGCGTCATACCATGTTCCTGTAAGCAGTCTTGCGATTGCTGTCGCAAAGAGAATACCAAATAATCCCCACTTTTCGCCTAACCAGATCGAACATACCAGATTAATGCCTGCTGTGACAATCTGGAGGTATCTTCCTTGTCTGAATAATCCAAGAGTATTTTCAAACGTCCATACAGCATTTTGTATTCCCACCATATAAAAGTTTAATGCCAGAACAAACGGTATACTGATTGGGAGAACATAATCTGTTCCAAACATCAGTCGCACAATATCTGTCGACACAACAAAAATTCCGATGGATGCCCATCCAAAAAGCCAATAATTTGCAAGATTAATGGTATGAAACATCTGCATTTTTTTCTCAACAGATTCACTTGCATTTAAATTTCCCACACTTGCCGTGATTCCATTAAAAAACTGATTCAGCAGAGAGTTCAAAGTAGTTGACAGCAACGTATAGTTTGACGATATTCCAACTGTAGCCAGCCCGCTAAAATATGTAATAATAATGTTATCCGTACTGTTTACAAGAAGTCCCGACAATTTCCATACAACCAACGCCCTTACGTTTCGGATCAGTCCTTTTTTCTCTTCCTGATCCAGAGATTTTATATTTTTCTTGACAATATACGGAAACTTTCGTTTTGCGATATAGGAAACCAGCACATTGTATACCATCGTGCCAATGGAAGTAATAATCAGATATCCAATATATTCTTTTGTGACAATCAGCCATACCATCTGAATAATGCTCTGGATAACTGTAATGAAATAGTTTATGCCTGTTACAATATAATTTTGCTGTGCTGCTATAATCAATGAACTTCTATAGCTGAAAAAATATGTAGTTGCTGTATTAAACAAATATAACCCATAAATAAGATAAATGCTTTCTTTTATATTCGGCTGTTCTGGAATCAGAAGATTTAAAAATGGCATTAATAAAACACCAATCACTGCAACTACAATTCCAATAACTTTATAGCAACTTCCATAAAACTTAACAAGCGATGCAATCTTCTCTTCGTCATTTTCTGCTAGAGGTTTATACAAAGCAAAAATAATGGCACTTCCAATCCCCAGTTCAGCCAGACTAAGCATTGTCAAAATGTTTGTAAAAAGTCCATTAATTCCAAGATAATCGGCCGCAAGTGTTCTTGTAAATACCATTCGGCAAATCAGACCAATAATTGTATTAATCATATATCCGCCAAGTCCAGTCATAATATTCAAGATGGAATATTCTGTACGCGATTTTTTATTCATAACTTTTCCTTATTTTAGCTTTTT
>CAUWJW010000340.1:0-5484 GCA_963558985.1 uncultured Clostridia bacterium
TGGCGGGAGACTGCCTGGGAAAGTAGGACGTTGCCGGTTTGGACAAGAGACAACCTGTGGTTGTCTCTTTTTGCTTCATTATTTTTAGAAGGGGGTTTATAAATTGAAAAAAAGAGTAACAGGAATTATTTTATTGATTGCAGCAATTGCAGCAGCTTCTATAATCGCTTTTGCCCTTGGCATAGATCCGCCTGCTTCAAATATAATGGGAGCTTTTGCTGCTGTTGTTTTCTTAGTAATTGCAGCGAGGATTATTAAAGTGAGTGATGGCATTTTCTTTAGTGCACTTGTTTTTATCTTCTTAGCCTCACCAATGGGATCGATCTTAAATCTTTATCGAAGCTTTGGACCTTATGATAAATTTGTACACTTTATTAGTGGAATATTGCTAGCTGTGTTTGGGATGACAGTGATACAACGATTAATGAAAAAATGTATAACAGCAGAACTGTATCCTTTTATGGTTCCTATGATTTTCTTTGCATGTATGTTTTCAAGTGGGGCAGCGGGGATTTGGGAGATTTTTGAATTTGTTACAGATCGATTAGCTGGTGGAGGTATGCAAAGAGGAATGGTGGATACGGTTACAGACATGATCGCCGGAAATACAGGTGCGTTGGTTTATGGAATCTGGGCATATTTCCATTACATAAAAGCGAAGAAGAAACTACACTGAAATGCGATTTATGTAAAATGTTAAAAAAGAGGTTAGGATGAAAAGGTATAGTATAATTCGGGAAAAGAATAAAAGAGAGATTGTTTTGCTGCGAGGCAGTGGATGTAAATGGAGAAAGTGCCGGTTTTGTGACTATCATCTTGATTTTTCAAAAGACGAAGAGGAAAATTTTTCTTTAAACAGAGAAATTTTACAACAGGTAACAGGCTGCTTTGGCGTTTTAGAAACGATTAATTCAGGAAGTTTTTGTGATTTAGATCAGAAGACAATAAGAGAAATCATTAAAACATGCAAAAAAACCAGGATTGATCAACTGCATATTGAGACACACTGGAACGATAGAGATACTCTTTTTTTTGTTCGAGAAAGGTTTTTGAAGGCAGGTATTCATGTTATTGTAAAAATGGGGGTAGAGACGTTTGATGCATCCTATCGGGAAAATGTTTTAAATAAAGGAATGGGTGATGTTTCTCCTGCGGAAATTGCGCAGTTTGCTGACGAGGTTTGTCTTCTGTTTGGCTTGGAAGGACAAACTGCAGTTTCTATGGAAAGAGATGTGGAGACCGGTCTTCGTTTTTTTGATCGGGTGTGTATTAATCTAATGACAGAAAACTCAACACCGGTTAAACCGGATCAGAAGGTTTTGGAACTTTTTTTTAGAAAGATCTATCCAAAATACAAGGAAGAGGAGCGGATTGATATTTTACTGGAAAATACAGATTTCGGCGTAGGAGGAGTGTAAAGCATGAATGAAATTTTGTTACTGCTGTCTTTAATCGTTATATATGGTGGAATTTTACTGATGTATCATATTTTTGGAAACACCGGTTTATATTGTTGTACGGTTATTGCCACTATCACGGCAAATATTGAGGTTTTGCTGATTGTAGATGCTTTTGGAATGGAACAGACCTTGGGAAATGTATTATTTGCATCTACTTTTTTAATAACAGATATTTTAAGTGAGACTGCAGGAAAAGAGGCGGCAAAACGAGCAGTTAACTTAGGAATTGCTACTTCGATTACGTTTATTCTGATTTCTCAATCATGGTTGTTGTATCAGCCTGCGGGCAGTGACTGGGCCAGAGAAAGTTTTGAAATAATTTTCCGTAATACACCACGGCTGATGCTGGTGAGTTTTTTGGTATATGCAATTTGTCAGAGATTTGATGTATGGGCGTATCACAAATGGTGGGCATTTACTAAGAAAAGATGTGGTGATGTAAAAAGGTTTTTATGGCTCAGAAATAATGGATCTACGTTAATTTCTCAAGTGTTGAATACGTTGCTGTATACATTCGGCGCTTTTTGGGGCATGTATGATATGGAGACGATGATCAGTATTTGTATTTCAAGCTATGTGATTTTTCTGGTAACAAGTCTTGCCGATACACCTGTATTATATCTTGCGAGAAAAATGAGTTTAAAATAGCGTTTATATTGGGCTTGTGCTACTTCTGGGGACGGAATAGAAGGGAATAAAACAATCCTGTTGGTGGATCTGACCGCATAGTACTCGGAAGAATTGTGGGAAACGCACCCCGGTCTCTTTCTAATTGCAAACGAAGGCGTTTCCATTCTAGAAAATTGTGCAGCTGCAGGGTTGCCGGTTCCGCAGGCGCTGGTAAAGGTACTGGCCAAATTAAAAGAGGAAGAGTAGTCATATATGCCCCGGGAGACCGGGGCTGTTAATCTGCACACTTGTGCTATACCTGTGCAGTAATGCCTGAAAATGTGCAAATTGGGCTTAAAAATTTCGGAAATAAACGGTTTTATTCACACGCACAAAACCCCTGGAAATCAACGGTTTCGGCTGATTTTCAGGGGTTTTTTAAATTCTACACATTAAACAGGAAGTGCATGACATCTCCATCCTGTACAACGTACTCTTTTCCTTCAGACCTGACAAGACCCTTTTCTTTGGCAGTCGCAAGATTGCCGCCGCACGCAACCAGCTTGTCATAAGCAATTGTTTCTGCACGGATAAAACCTTTCTCAAAATCAGTATGAATCTTTCCTGCAGCCCCGGGAGCCTTCGTACCTCTCTTAATGGTCCAGGCACGAACTTCCGGCTCACCTGCAGTAAGGAAAGAAATCAGATCCAGCAGATGATAAGAAGCCTTTACCAGTTTATCCAGTCCGGATTCCTCAATCCCAAGCTCCTCTAAGAACATCGCTTTTTCATCCTCTTCCAGCTCAGACATTTCTGCTTCTATTTTAGCACAGATAACAACTACATCGGAACCTTCCTCTGCTGCAAATTTCCGGACAGACTTTACATATTCGTTTTCTTCTGATGCACCGGCCTCATCTTCGGAGACATTAGCCGCATAAATAATAGGTTTGTAGGATAGAAGATCCAGACCTTTGATAAATTCCGCTTCGTCATCAGTAAGTTCCATAGCGCGAGCAGATTTTCCGGTTCCCAGAAATTCAGATATGCGCTTCAAAAGATCCAGCTCCTTTTGAAGACTCTTATCGCCTTTTAAATTTTTTGTTGTTTTCTGGATACGTCGATCCAAAACTTCCATATCGGAGAGAATAAGCTCCATATTAATGGTTTCGATATCGGAAAGAGGATTAATTTTGCCGTCGACATGAACGACATTGGGATCCTCAAAACAGCGAACAACGTGAACGATGGCAGCAACTTCGCGTATATGACCTAAAAATTTATTCCCTAAACCTTCTCCTTTAGAAGCACCTTTTACGAGACCGGCAATATCATAAAACTCAATGGTAGTGTGAATTGTTTTTTTAGACTGATACATTTCATGCAGAACTTTAAGACGTTCGTCAGGAACAGTTACCACACCTACATTTGGTTCAATTGTACAAAAGGGGTAATTGGCAGCTTCAGCACCAGCTTTTGTAATTGCATTAAATAACGTGCTTTTGCCCACATTTGGCAAACCTACAATACCTAATTTCATTTTTAAGACTCCTTTTTTCTCCAGTGTTTGTATAAAATAATGTAAAGAATAGCAAAAATAACAATAATGGTCAGGCTGAATACCTGAGCCTGTTTAAAGGGACCAATCATAAGCGAATCTGTACGAAGCGCCTCTACCCAAAAACGCTCTATCGAATATAAAATCCCGTACAATAAAAACACCTGTCCCTCAAAACGGCGGTGATTGTCAATATAAATCAGCAGAAAAAATAAAAAGAAACACCACAGAGATTCATACAGAAACGTAGGGTGATAGGTCTGCCCATTTATCGTTACAGCCCATGGAAGATTCGTAGGCCCTCCATGCGCTTCTGAATTAAAATAATTGCCCCATCGTCCAATGGCCTGAGCCAGGGCAATGGACGGAATAGCCAGATCCAGGATATTCATAGGGCGAAGCTTCCATAAAATACATAAAACTGCAGCAGCACCCAATCCCAAAATAAGGCCGCCGTGAATTGCAAGACCTCCAAGTCGCAGATTAATGATTTTAAGGAAATCACCGCTATACTGTTCCCAATTAAACAAAACATAATAAGCGCGGGCTCCGATAATTCCTAGCGGAATACAAATTAGAACGAAATCCAAAATACGATCCGGCTCCAGCCCGTGGCGGGGAGCACGTTTATAAGTAATGGCAGTTGCTAAAATAATACCGAAGGCAATAAGAACGCCATACCACATAACGTCAATGCCAAAGAATGTAAAAGCAACAGGATTTGGTACGGGCATAAATAATTACCGATTTAACCTTTCTGTCTTTATTATATCCGGAATATCATGCGCCGGGAAGTTCCCTTGCCAGAAGCATAAGTGCATGATCACCGATAATATATACATCATATAGTTTTTGAACAGCCGTATCAGAATCGGGCGCTCCTTCTTTTTCCCTGCGGGAAGCTTCCGTATCTCTGCCGACCAGATTTATGAAATCTGCTAAAGGAATAACTTCAGGACCTTCTTTATCAGACTTTATATACGTTACCCGGGCATCGGCATCTAAAGGTACTGTTTTGGCAAGATTTTTATCTGCAATATAGTAGCCTTCATCTGTGATAGAACTCTCTACAATAACCATACTGTGGACAGTGAGCTCATATTTATCATTAGCCTCTTTTTTTATTTCGATGGTGCCCAGTATCTCTTCTCCGCCATCACGAAGAAGCTGCTGGGCATATTCACCGGACAGATAATCTACAGTAATTTCAGGTTCTTCCATAATGTCATGATCGCCTATTTCAGGCTGACTGCAGCCCCCAAGCAAAAGGGCAGAAACAAGAAGCATAGACAGGAGAACTGCCTGTGCAAACTTTTTTGTATTCATGATATCCTCCACAAAAAAATGTCTACCCACATTATACTATCTTGTCCTCATTATAACAAGCGGATTCAAATGCATTTAAAAGAATTTTGCTGTTAAAAACATGCGGGTTCTGTTACAATGAATGTATGAAATATTTGAATACTTGTAAAGGTCGGTTTATAGCCCGGCCGAATAGATTTGTTGCCCGGGTCCGGATCGATGGGCAGGAAGAATCTGTTCATGTGAAAAATACAGGGCGCTGTAAAGAATTGCTTATTCCGGAAGCAGAAGTATATCTGGAGGATTTCCAAAACCGTATGGGGAATAGAAAGATGCGGTATTCCCTTATTGGGGTAAAAAAAGGCGACCTTATGATTAATATGGATTCTCAAGCGCCGAACAGGGTAGTAAAAGAAGCGCTGCAGTCCGGCAGCCTGCAGTTGCCTGAAATGGGAAAGCCGGAGCGGATCAGAGCAGAAAAAACATATGGAAATTCCAGACTGGATTTTTATGTAGAAGATCAGGAGGGAAAGAAAGGATTTATAGAGGTAA
>CAUWJW010000341.1:0-4980 GCA_963558985.1 uncultured Clostridia bacterium
GTTATATAGGATGCAGCCTGCTTCTCCCTGTTAATTTTTATCCTTATTTTGCTTTTTTTGCTTCATACATGAGATACATAATATCCTGAGTCAGAGCTGCTCCTGCAATAGAGGTAATATTAGTCGGATCTTTATCCGGCAGCACTTCTACCATATCAGCTGCTACGATATTGATTCCCTTCAGTCCCTGCAGAACTTTTCTCACAAAGTCAGAAGAAGGTCCTCCGATTACAGGTGTTCCTGTTCCCGGTGCAGCGGACGGATCCAGCGCATCAATGTCAAAGGTCAGATATACCGGCATGTCTCCCACGATTCCCTTTAATTTTTCAGCCAGCTGTGCAGGCGTCATGTCCAGAGCATCCATAGAGTGAATTACATTATATCCGCAGTCTGTCATTTCTGTACGGATAAATACCTGAGCAGAATGTGCAGGATCAATGCATCCTTCTTCCTGCAGATCATATGCAAAATTGGCGTGAGACAGATTTCTTGTTCCATCCGGATTTTCTTCACTTCTGGTGCTGTCCTGGTGAGAATCAAAATGAATCATAGCCAGTTTTCCGTATTTTTCACTTGCAGCGCGTACCGGTCCGTATGGGATTGTGTGGTCCCCTCCAATGGTCATCAGTCTGCAGCCTGCATCTAAAATTTTCTTTGCATGTTTATAAGTATCTTCTACCATAAAGGAAGTCGCTTTTGCTCCTACCCAGTATCCTACGTCACCGTAATCTACTACCTTTGCCACTTCAGACAGCTTGTAATCCCACGGATACTTGAAGCAGCATGCAATCAGGCTCTGCTCTCTTACCGTTCTGGGTGCAAAGCGTGCTCCCGGACGGAACGTAACACCGCTGTCAAACGGCACGCCCATAACTACAATATCTGCTCCTTCTACATCCTGTGTGATCGGTGCATGGTTCCAGCTTGGAATTCCTGCATAATGTAAATGTTCTTGTACTTCATACTTCATTTTAAAAATCTCCTCTCTTTTATATAAAATCAATTGTTATCTTCTTTAAACCAGCGGAACAATCCCACCAGCATACCTATAATAATAAAGAAAAACGGTACTGACAATACGATACAAATCGTTTTAATTGCATCAAACGGTGCACCTGCAAACATAATAGACAGTGGCACAAGTGCCAGTACTACACACCACACCAGTCTGAATTTGGAGTTTGGATTTCCATTCTCATCCAGTTTCTTGGTTGCAGATGCAGCCAGCGTAAAGGATGCAGAGTCCATGGATGTGGCTAAGAAACCAAGCGTAACCAGAGTGAAAATAATCGGTATGATCATGCTGCCTCCAGGAAGTGTTCCCAACAGATCAAAGAGCCCGCTCTGTGGATTTGCCGCCTTTGACAATGCAAATTCACCTGTCAGTTCCGCATTGAGTCCGAAGCCTCCGTTGATTCCAAACATAATCCATGTACCTACACTGATACCTCCAAGGCAAGTCAGAATCATTTCCCGGATTGTTCTTCCCTTTGATATCTTTGTAATAAAAATTCCCATCAAAGCTGCGTAATTCAGCGCCAGTGTAAACAGAAAGATTGTATTGATTTCAGGGAATCCTGAATTTCTGATCGGATCTGTATATAAGCTCATATCCACATAATTGCTCAGCATTGTACCCACGCTTTGTGTCAGGTTTTTAAAAATAAACTGAGTCGGTCCGCAGATAAAAATAAAGGCAATCAGGAAAATGGCCACATACATAGTCCAGTCACTTAATTTTTTCATCCCTTTTTCGATACCTACGATTGATGTGATGGAAAATACCACAGCTACCAGCACCAGTACGATCACATTGATAGTAAAGGTAACTTCTATGCCAAAAATCTTACCAATTCCGGCACTGATAAGCGGTACACCTACGCCAAGGGATACGCCCATCCCGCCTACGATACTTAATATTGTCAAAGCATCAATGACTTTTCCAAGGGGTTTCTTATATTTGAAATTTCCCATCATCGCCTCGCATACAGCGCTGATCCGCAGAACCGGAACCTTTCTCACATGATAAGCGTAAGACAGAGAAACGGCGGTTAAAACGAAAATGACCTGTACACTGAAGCCCCAGTGGAAAAAGGCATAAGGCAGAGAAAGCTCTGCTGCTTCCTGGGAATACGGCTCCAGCCCGAATGCAGGATCCGCATAGTAAAAGGACCACTCCACAAAAGAGTAATATACAGCAGTCGCTGCCAGCGCTGCGCACATCATCATAGCAATGTAGCTGAACATGGAAAACTCCGGTTCACCTTCACCAAGCTTTACATTCCCATGTTTACTCAAAGCCAAATATAAAGCTAAAAACAGTCCAATAAATACAAACCATAAAATGGGCACGCCCATTACTGCTGTAACTGCATCAAAAACGGTGTTGACTGCATTTAATGTAGCATCCGGTTTTAAACACATAAAAAGAACAAAGATAGCAACTAAAATAATGCAGACTATGGAAATCGGTTTATCGATTACAGGTTTCTGTTTAATCTCATTGCCTTGCTTTTCCATAAAATTTCCTCCTTATACATAGGGGTTAACGTATATTAGCATGCTATGCCTATATATCACGCAAAAGTCATGCCAAAGACAAACCCTGCATTTTTCAACGTTTTTGGCTGCTATCTTTTTTGAATTTATTCATTTATGAATATAAGCTGCGTGAAATTGCTTGTTATCTATGTTTGTTGTTTTTTTCATTTATGAATAATATTATTCATTTTTAAATACTTATTTTGCTTTGTCTTTTAGCAAGTATGCTCTGATCTTCGGAATCTTGGATAGCCCGTAGTAAACGACTGCTGCCGTAATACAAGAAGCTCCGGTTCCTGTAAAAATATCAAACAAAAAGTTTCTTCCAACTCCGGCAATAGGATCATACACGGCAAAATATGCAATTGTGCCGCATACAAAAGCTGCTGCCCCTGCCATATTAAAGCCTTTTGACCACAAAATAACAATGGTTTTATATTTCCATTCCGGCTTGATTACTTTCGTGCTGACTGACAGACTGTACATGGCTACTGCCATAACCGATATATTAGAAGCAATTAGGCATAACAGACAAAGAACTGCCGGCAGCCCTCCGATTGTAGTAATCCATTCAGCCGGATCCGTCGAATAAACACCTGTCATATCTGTAACTGCAATTGAACCAATAGCTCCGACACAGGCAATCAGTGCGTATACAAGCCCAAATCCGATTTTCAATATGCATGCCAGTTCAAACCAGACTATATAAGGGCCGTCTGTATCCTTACACTAAAACAGGACAGATATCTGCATCTGCTGCAGATTCCTGCCCTGTTTTTCATTAAAAATACAAATGATAGAATTTTTTAAATCAAGTCACTGAATTCAGTCATATCCAGTTCCTTGCCTTGTTTCCTTTCTTCTATAGCGTCACATACCCTGTCGTGCTTTTTCTTACTGAGCGGGTACTTCAGCACTACAGCCACTGCTACAAGGTAAAGCCCTCCCACTAAGAATCCGTATAAAAATTTTAAAGAGCTCAATGTTTCCGGGGTCTGTACTGCTCCTTCCACATAGCCGATAGCCGTAAGCAGCGTCCCCAGAACCGCAGCACCTAAAGCCCCTGCAAACTTCTGAACAAAAGCAACAATTCCAAAAATCATACCGTCGATTCGCTTTCCGGAAGCCAGCTCTGTTACATCTACGCAGTCCGGAATCATTGCCCAAGGAACCTGATAGATTGCAGCATTTCCTACTGACATAAGAGCCGCCAGAACATAAATTACCGCTACACTGCTTCCCGGCTGAATCAAAAATCCAATCATCACAATCATCACAACTGCTTCTGATCCAACTGCCAGAATCCATGCAGCCTTTTTAGACAGCTTCTTCATTACCATATCCACAACCCATGCCCCTGCAATACTGCACACGCCAAACACCAGGGTCACTGTTGCAATCTGTCCTTCGCTCAGCTGAGCATAATTGGTATAATAGTATACTTGAAGTGCGTAGTTAATTGTATTAGCAAATATGGCAATAGCAAAAATAATCATAACCACTCTGGTCGGCTTATTTTTGAAAATTTCTTTTACATCTGCAAAAGAGAATTTTCCTCCATCTTCTCTATGCCTTTCATACCCCTTCGTAGATCTCCACAGGATAAAAATGAAGAGAAGCGCAACCAGCATGTAAAGAGCCAGCGTACAGCTCCATCCAAAATCTGCGTTTTCAAAAAGGCCTCCAAAGTATGCGACTAAAACTAAAGTCGGGCTGATAGCTACAGTTGCTGTTAATCCAAAATAATTTTTAAAAGTGGCCAGTGTGGATCGCTCATCATAATCCAGCGTCATTTCCGATCCCAGTGCAGAACTGGATATATCCAGTACCGTCTGAGCAGTATAGTATAACAATATCACAATTACAAAGTATACTTTAGATACAGCTTCGCTAAAGCCCCAGTTCGTAAACATCAGTATACTGATAAACACAAATGGCAGTGCTACTCCAATAATAAGAGGACGTCTTCTTCCACTCTTCAGCTTCAGATTATCAGAAATTCCTCCTACAATCGGGTCTGTAATAGCATCACAAAAAGTTCAAAGTGAAATCATAACCCCTGCAAAAGCTGCGGACAAACCAACTACGTCAGTAAAGAAGTATAATCCATAATAACTGAAAGCAGTCCAAGTAATAAAGCTGGTATATCCGGATAATCCATATCCCAGTTTTACTTTAAAAGGCAGTTTTTCACTTGCATGACCGGATGCGGTCCTATTGTTTTCCATTGCAAATTCCTTTCTTCTCAAGTAAATGTTTTATTCAATCTCCATAGCAACAGCTCTTACCGGTGAACCGTCTGTCCCAACAATCTTCATAGGGAAAGCCGCCACCACTACATTATCAAAATCAATATGATCAAAGTATGCCCAGTTTTCTCCAATCATCAGGCGATTCTCTGAAAACATATTGTGCACCGGGAAATCAGTTCCTACGGAC
>CAUWJW010000342.1:0-4331 GCA_963558985.1 uncultured Clostridia bacterium
CCGTCTTTCATCGTTGCCTTCTCCTGCCTGACCGTCTTGCGGCGCCTGAATCCGCTCCGGCCTGCTCATCTTTATTTTGCTTCACAACTTCATCGATGAGCCGAAACAAAAAATATATAATAATATATACAAGAGGGACACACAGCAATAGTGTAAAAATCACTTTCAATATTGTCATGAAAATCATAGAAACTCCCCCCTTTTCTTTTGGCTTTGTTGATAGCCTAATGATTATTATATCACGCTTTGGGTTTGTTTCACAATAATTAATGTATCTTAATATTGATATCGTGTTCTGTTCTTCAGAAACATGACAGCCGATAAACAAACTGCCGCCAGTTCTGCAGCAGGCGTTGCAAACCAGATTCCCGGTATTCCAAACAGCGCCGGAAGAATCAGGATCGCAGCTGCCATAAAAACAAAAGAACGGGAAAAGGCGAGTACCGCTGAAATCAGGCCGTTAGACAGTGCCGTAAACATTCCGCTGGCAAAAACATTAAACCCGATAAAAATAAGGGCAAAGGAGCAGATTCGATTCCCACTGACTGCCAGCTCATATACCGGATTCGTCCGATCTGCAAATACAGCTGCCAGCGGTTCTGTAAGTACCTGTGAAGCTATAAGCATTACGACAGCAATTACACCAATAATCTTCAGACTCATTCGTATCAGCTTTTTCAGTTTTTTGTGATTTTCCTCTCCATAATAAAAGCTGATCATAGGTGCAACACCGCAGGAATATCCTGTATACAAAGAAGTGGCAAACATGAGCACATACATAATAATCGTGATGGCTGCAACACCGTCTTCTCCTACATATTTCAGCATGGTCCAGTTAAACAGCATGGTAACAATCCCTGTCACCAGGGCTGTAGCCATCTCAGAACTTCCATTTGCCGCCGCTTTTGCAAAGGTTTTAAAACGGCATACCGGTTTTACAAAATGCAGAAGATTTTTTTTCTGAGAAAACACCACAAGTCCAACTACAGCTGTAACGGAATATCCCATACCTGTAGCAACAGCTGCTCCTGCAATTCCCATATCACATACAGCAATAAACACATAATCCAACGCTATATTCAGCAGCCCTCCTGCCAGAGAGCACATCATAGAAAGTGTGGATTTTCCTGCAGCGATCATATAAAGTGTAAAATTGTTCATCAAAAGGATGGGAACTGTAAACAGCAAGTAGCGGCTCAGGTAGGTATGGCAGTAAGCAAACACTTCAGGTGACAGATCCATACTTCCAAAAAGACTGTCCATAACAAGAAGCCCCAGGCAGGACATAATCAGCCCTGCAGCTATATTGACACCAATTAAAAAAGTAAAATCCTCATTGGCTTCCTGAATTTTCTGTTCGCCTGCTTTTTTCATAATCACTGCACTCCCACCTGAGGCAAGCATGGTGGAAATGGCTGTAACCAGAGAAATAATCGGTGCTGACAAATTAATGGCTGACAGGGCATCAGTTCCGATGAGATTAGAAACAAACAGCCCGTCTGCCATTGTGTAAAAAGATATGAACACCGTCATAATAATCGTTGGGACAGCAAATTTCAAAACATTTGATAAAGTAACAGGACGACTGTACGCAGTTTGAATTGACATAAGTAAAATACCTCCCTCTTTTTTCTTATGGCATCATAAACTATACAGTCACTGTAGAGTCAAGAGGATTATTTAATTTCTGTTTTTTTGTACACCTGATACAGTATAAGCAGAAGGATTACACAGATCTGTGCATAAACAGGAATAATTACTGTCGGTATTGTCGTCACATTGCCTCCCAGTGTTACAAGTCCCGATTCTTTAAGATCTACATAAATTTCCAATAGCTGATCCGGGAAAAAGGCGCATACTTCCGGCAGTGTAACAATTCTGCTCAAAAAAGGAAACACACATAATACAATAAACGGCACAATAATGGCAGTCGAGGTGGAGTGCGTCATGGCTGATACCAGCATTGCCAGTGCAGATGCGAACAAAGTCCCAACGTAGCCTCCTGCCGCTATAAGCAGATAGGCCTGTAAAAATGTCACATTATAAACACTTCTCCACAAATCCAGCTGAATGGGGCAGCCGGCGCCGTCTGCTCCCAGCACAAAAAGAACAATGGCTGTGTACAACAACAGGAATACCGCATAAAAAACTGTCACAATGAGAAACCCTGCTCCTATTTTAGATAAAGTCCCCCGTGTTCTCCCCAGCTTTGTGGAGAAAAAAACAGAATCTGCCCTTGTCTGAAATTCATCTGAAAATATTCCGGAAACGAGAAATCCGATTACCAGTGCCAGAATCAGGATAAACGTGGAAATATTCTGCAGCAGTGCTTTCCAGCCTTCTGTGTAGGTATAATAAAAGGGCATCTCCAGACTTTCATACTGGCGGATCAGAAAAGCCTTCTCTTCTTCTGTAAAGGTTTCTTCACCGGAATCCAGCCATTCTTTTAAAACAGCTATCCTTCGCATATAGACCGTGCCCGCTTCGTCTTCAGAAACTTTATCAGCCGCATAATAATCATAGTCCCGATATTGGCTGAATGCAGAGTTGATAACATCAATCACACCGGAAAATCCCTGCTTTTTCGAGTAGGCTTTATCCTGCTCTGTAATATCATCGGATAATGCCTCTTCAGAATGATTGACCGCTCTGTTTTCTTCAAGCGCCTTCCGAAAAACATCCTCTGTCAGATAACCCGCCCATTCATTTTGCGCCTCCCGCAAACTTTTTGCCCCGGCAGCCCCTGTAAAGTGTTCTCCCTTTTCGTCCACGTACTCCACTCTATTGATTGTCAGGATACAGGTTATCAGCAGCACCGCAAACAGCACAAGAACAGCCAGCTTGTTCTTTGGTTTTAAAAACACTTTTTTTATCTCAAATTTCCACATTTTCATCATCAGCTTTTTCTCCAAAATAATACAAAAATACATCTTCTAATGTTGCCTCTGCCCTTTTGGCTTCAGCAAAGGGCTTCTCTTGGGAAATAATCCGCAAAAGAGCACCGCCCGGCTCTGTCTTCATATTGGAAATTTTGTACTTTTTCATCAGCTCCGGCAGGTTCTGCTTTTCTGCAAAACATTCCCAGACAGTTTCCGGCATAGCGTTTATGATTTCGTCTGCAGTTCCTGTGTGCATAAGCTTACCTTCTTTCATCAGCCAGATCTCTCCCGCTATATATTCAATATCCGAAACAATATGGGTCGATAGTAATACCATCCGGTCTGCAGAAAGTTCACTGATCAGGTTGCGGAAGCGGATTCTTTCATTGGGATCAAGTCCTGCAGTCGGCTCATCAAGAATCAGGATCTTGGGGTTGTTGAGCATAGCCTGTGCAATTCCGGCTCTGCGTTTCATACCGCCCGATAATTTTTTCATTTTTTTGTGCGCTGCTTTGGAAAGCCCCACCTGCGCCATCAAATCTTTTGTCCGCTTTTTTGCCGCAGCAGGGCGCATACCTTTGAGTGAGGCAATGTAGTGCAGGTAATCTTCTACTGTAAATTCCGGATAAAATCCAAATTCCTGCGGCAGATATCCAAGCAGCCTGCGGTATTCACTGTCCATTTCAAAGATATCTCTTCCATTGTAACGTATACTTCCCTTTGTAGGCTTCAGCAGCGTGCACAGCATTCGCATTAATGTAGTTTTTCCCGCTCCGTTTACACCCAAAAGACCGTATACACCGTTTGTCATGGTAATATTAAGATGATCCACCGCAGTAAAATTTCCAAACTCTTTTGTTAGGCCATCAAGCTCCAGTTTCATCAAATGACACCTCCAAATATTGATTGCAGTTTTTTAAACTGCGCTTCACCGTAAAAATAAGAAATACTACTGCCGCTCCAAGCAGCATAAGCCAAATCGGAACGGTGATCCTCTGGTATATGGCTTCATTTAGAACAATAAAAAGCCACACGCCGCTCCATATGAGGCATAACAGAATGGCCGCCGGTTCACTGAATGGATACTTGCTGCATAAAATCCCAAAACAAATGCATGCGGTCACGCAAAGGGGAAAAAGGAACTGGATGGTTAATTCCAGCAGTTCCAAATGCAGACCTGCGGATGCGGTTCCTAAAAACAGAGTTACAAGGAAAAGATCCGCAATGCCGAAAAGCAGCATTCTCGCCGCATAAATCTGTTTTAGGGAGTAATAAGCGGCTCCTTCTATTTCCATGCATCCTCTCGTCCTGTTCTTCCACAGTTCAGGGATAATAAAGATAACAAACAAGGATGCCGCGACTCCCATACTTCTTTTCACATAAAATTCTTCCTGAACAGAGCATAATGCCATCCAAAACGCAGAAACGATCAATAAAAGAAGCAGAAAACAA
>CAUWJW010000343.1:0-4223 GCA_963558985.1 uncultured Clostridia bacterium
TTCGTTTTATGATGAAGGACAAATCTGTGCCAAAACGAAAGAAAGCATTGATTATAGCAGGCATTATCTATTTGTTCCTTCCGGTGGATCTGATTCCGCCGATTCTGTTTCCCATTGCCTGGGTAGATGATTTAATTCTATGGCTTTGTATTTTATGGTACTTGAGAGAAGAACTGGATAAATATTGGGATGGAGGCAAAAAGGTAGATCTTTCTAAAAAATATCGTGGAAAAACGATTATAAATGATGTAGAATATAAAGTTAGAAACGATGATGAAAAGAAGGAGTAAAGAATATGGCAAGAGATGTGGTGGGAAAAATCTTAATCACACAGGAACAGATTGACCGGAGAGCCAAAGAAATCGGTGAACAAATCACTCGTGACTTTCAGGGTGAAGAGATTGTTCTTGTAGGTATCCTGCGTGGAGCTGTACTTTGGATGGGCGACATTATGAAGAATGTAGACCTGGATATGATGATTGACTTTATGGCTGTCAGCAGTTATGGAGCGTCTACAAAGTCCTCAGGTGTTGTAAAGATCATAAAAGATCTGGATTCCAATATTGAAGGCAAACATGTGATTATCGTAGAAGATATTGTAGATTCAGGAACTACATTAAATTATCTAAAGCATTATCTGGAAAACAGAAATACCAAGAGTGTTCATATTTGCACCCTGCTGGACAAGCCATCCGGCAGAAAAACGGAGATCCAGGCAGACTACACAGGATTTGAGGTAGAAGATCTCTTCATCGTAGGATATGGGCTGGACTATGATCAGAAATACCGCAACCTGCCGTATATCAGTTATCTGGAAGAATAAAGCTGTTATCATTAAAAAAAGGAGATACATAAAATGGGTTACAAAGTTCAAATTGGTTTATCAAACAAGCATCTTCATCTGAAGGAGGCGGATATTGAAATCCTCTTCGGAAAAGGTCACAAATTGACTCCGACTAAGGATCTGGTTCAGCCGGGACAGTTTGCCTGCGAAGAAAAGGTGGATATCGTAGGACCGAAATCAACATTAAAAGGAATCAGGGTTCTTGGACCTGCAAGACCGGAGACACAGGTTGAGCTGGCAGCAACAGATGCAAGAGCAATCGGAATTAAAGCACCTGTAAGAGAGTCCGGAAAACTGGAAGGAACTCCCGGATGCAAGCTGATCGGACCATGTGGCGAAATCGAACTGGATCATGGTGTTATGATTGCGCAGAGACACGTACATCTCAACCCTGAACAGGCGATTGAAGCAGGACTCAAAGACAAAGATGTAGTAAGCATTAAGATCGAGGGTGAAAGAGGACTGGTTTTCAATAATGTACTCGTTCGCGCCGGAGAAAAGCATGAAAAAGAGATTCATCTGGATACAGATGAAGGAAATGCAGCTGGCTGCGGACCTAATACTATCGCAGAAATTATTAAATAAATATGTGAAATCAAAAGGCTGTCCCTGCAACTGGAGGGACAGCCTTTGTCAATCAATGTTCCATTTGTCTGGCAAGGAAAGAAGCACCGATTTCTGCGGCTTTTACCTCGGCATCTCCAAGACTTTCATCCTGTTTTGAAAGAATGGTAATGGAACCAATGGCATCTCCGTGGGCCAGAATGGGAACCACAATCTTTGACTGGTCGTGGATGCTGCTTTTTCCCTGAATAATTTTATCAAGTTCATAATCTACTTTTTTATCCATATAATCGGATTTACCTGCACCGGACACAGCAACGATCTGATCTGTATCTGAGACAATGACTGTACTGCCCAGAATGGATGAAGCCGTTTCCGCATACTCTCCTGCAAACTGACCAAGTTCATTGATGGGCGAATATTTTTTCAGAATCACTTCGCCGCTGCTGTTGGTATAGATCTCAAGCGGATCTCCTTCACGAATACGGAGAATCCTGCGTATTTCCTTTGGGATTACAACTCTTCCCAGATCATCAATCCTTCTTACAATTCCTGTTGCTTTCATGGTTTTGTATCCTTTCTTGCTGATTTCTTTTCTAGAAATAGTCTTTGCCAAACGGACTGAAATATACTGCCTTTTCAAGAAAATTACACCTAAAAACTTTGACAATTCTTAGCAGAGATAGTAACATGCATAGTAGAGAAAAGACAGAAGATGGAGATGAAAATGCGAAAATTAAAAGGACTGTGGAAATTATTATTTGGAAGAACAACGATCCTGGTAGTGCTTCTGCTGGCTCAGATTGCGGTGTTAATGGGAGGATTTGCCCTCCTGGACAAATATGTTTTTCTTTTTAACTATATTTTAGGAATGCTGGTGTTAATCGTACTGCTGTATATTTTAAACGCCAGGCAAAATGCAAGCTTCAAGCTGACGTGGATTATACTCATTTTAGCGGTGCCTTTTTTTGGCGCAGTTTTTTATTTATTTACCAGACTCCAGCCGGGAACCTCATATATTGCAAGCAAAATCGAACAATCCCTGCAAACTCAGGCGCCGTATTTAAAGCAGGATGAAGAAGTACTTTGTGCATTGGAGGCAGAAGCACCTCAGGAAGCAGGACTTTTTCGATATATTCATGATAGCGGGAATTATCCGGTCTATAGAAATACACAGCTGAAGTATTTTCCTCTGGGTGAAGATAAATTTCAGGAAATGATTAAACAGCTGAAGGCAGCAAAAGAATTTATTTTTATGGAATACTTTATTGTGGATAAAGGTGTTATGTGGGATACGATACTAGAGATTCTCGCAAGGAAAGCAAAGGAAGGTGTGGAAGTTCGTTTTCTGTACGACGGTACCTGCTCACTGAGCCTTCTGCCTCCTAATTACCCTAAAAAAATGGAAGCCCTGGGGATTCAGTGCAAGGTTTTTGCACCGATTATCCCCTTTTTATCCACTCACCAGAACAATCGGGATCACCGAAAGATTCTGGTAATCGATGGACATACTGCCTTTACAGGTGGAGTCAATCTGGCAGATGAATATATTAATGAAATCGAAAGATTCGGTCATTGGAAGGACACGGCCATTATGGTCAAAGGAGAGGCCGTCCGCAGTTTTACACTGATGTTTCTGCAGATGTGGGACATTAAGTCGGCGGAACCAACGCCGATTGCGCCCTATATGCGATGGGAGGTACCGCCGGAGCCATTTCTTTCAGATGGTGGATACATAGCACCTTATGGAGACAGTCCGTTTGATACAGAATATGTGGGAGAACGGGTGTATATGGATATCCTGTACAGTGCCAGGAAGTATGTTCACATTATGACGCCGTACCTGATTTTAGACGATGAAATGGTTACAGCATTGACTTACGCAGTAAAGCGGGGGGTAGAAGTGATTATTATTATGCCCCATGTGCCGGATAAAATATATGCATATCTTCTTGCCAGGACGTATTATCCGCAGCTGATTGATGAAGGTGTAAAAATTTATGAGTATACACCGGGGTTTGTGCATGCCAAAGTTTTTACAAGTGATGATGAGAAGGCAGTAGTGGGAACAATTAATTTGGACTTCAGAAGTCTGTATCTTCACTTTGAAGATGCGGTATACATGTACAAAAATGAGGCTGTAAAGGACATTGAAGACGATTTCTGGCAAACGCTTGACAAATGCAGGCAGATTACAGCAGAAGACTGTCGAAATTATGGTGCATTAAAGAAGCTGGCGGGGAGAGTGCTGCGTTTAATTGCTCCGTTGATGTGACAGGGGAGTTGTGGTATAATTAGCCCTATTGGGTATTTCAGGAGGAAGTAGAAAATGCTATTTAAAAATATTGCCGTTCTGGATGAAACTTTCCGGATCAAAGAAAATATGTATGTTGGCATAGAAGGACAAAAGATTACTTATATTAGTAAGGAAGCTCCTGCAAGAGGTTTTGGCAGAGTGTATGAAGGTTCAGGAAAACTGCTTATGAGCGGATTTGTAAACACACATGCCCATTCTCCAATGACACTGATGCGCGGATATGGAGAAAATCTGGCTCTGCAGGAGTGGCTGGAGGAAAAGATTTTTCCTTTTGAGGCCAAACTGACAGAAGATGCTGTATATTGGGGAACGCTGCTTGCTATGGCAGAATCTATCCGGTTTGGGATTGTTTCTACAACAGATATGTATTATTTTTCAGAAGCTATGGTCAGAGCAATTGAAGAAAGCGGAACCAAAAATAATCTCTCACGTTCAGTTACGTGCTTTGACGATTCTGACCTGTGGCAGCTAAAGAGTGCAGAAGAAATGAAATATCTG
>CAUWJW010000344.1:0-3937 GCA_963558985.1 uncultured Clostridia bacterium
TATCTGTATGAAAACTATCATAACGCAGCAGATGGCAGGATAAGAGTAGATATGAGCATTCATGCAGAGTATACCTCAACTCCGAAAATTGTACAGCAGATGGCCGACTATACTCGTTCCATCGGAGCGAATATGCATGTACATCTTTCGGAGACAAAGAAAGAACATGAAGAATGCAAGAGCAGGCATGGGCTGACCCCTGCGGCTTATTTTAATAAGCTGGGACTTTTCGATACACCGACAACGGCAGCGCACTGTGTATGGCTGGAAGAGGAGGATTATGCTATTTTAAAAGAAAAAGGAGTGACAGTGGCCTCTAATCCGGTAAGCAATATGAAGCTGGCAAGCGGGATCTGCAATGTTCCGGAACTTTTAAAATCCGGGATACGGGTGAGCCTGGGAACAGACAGTGTGGCGAGCAACAACAGTTTGAACTTTATAGAGGAAATGAAATATTTTGCAACAGCAGCAAAAGAGAGAAATGCGGATCCGACGGCTGTGACACCGCAGCAGGCGCTGGAATCAGCAACTTTATCAGGGGCTCTGTCTCAGGGACGCCGGGATTGCGGCGCTTTGAAAGTCGGTAATAAAGCCGATCTGATTGTTGTGGATGTAAGCGGAGCACATATGCATCCTGTGCATAACATGTTGAACAACGTAGTATATTCGGCATCCGGCAGTGATATCATTATGACTATGGCAGATGGACGGATTCTCTATGAAAACGGCAGATACTATACCATTGACATAGAGCGGGTTATTTATGAAGCGGAGAGAGCAACTAAGAAGATCTTAAATGCTCTGTAAATGACAGATTAGGAGGAATTATGGCAAAAAAATCCTTTATTCAGGGGGCAGCTGTACTGGCTGCAGCAGGATTGCTTGTAAAAGTATTAGGGGCGATTTTCCGGATCCCTTTAGGAAATATGATTGGGACAATTGGTATGGCCAATTACAATCCGGCCTACTATGTTTATAACTTTTTCCTGATTTTAGCAACAGCAGGTATACCGGTAGCCATTTCCCGAATGGTTTCCGAACGGGTAAGCTTTGGCCAATTTGGTGAAGCACACCGTGTGTTTAAAATATCAAGAACTTTGATGCTGGCCATAGGCGGGGTATCTTTTCTTGTGGTTTTTTTCGGAGCAGATTTCTTTGCTGAAGCCTCAAATGTACCGGGTGCGGCCCTAGCGATGCGTGCGATCTCACCTGCATTGCTGTTTGTGCCGATTATGGCTTCTTATCGTGGATATTTTCAAGGGATGCAGGATATGAAACCTACAGCTGTATCCCAGGTGGTGGAACAAATATTCCGGGTTGTCGTAGGCCTCAGCCTGGCATATTTTTTCTTTCAGAGTGCAGAAAGTCTGGGAGCCGTCAGCAAATTCTCACCGGAAGAGTCCGGGGCGGCAGGTGCTACGCTGGGCGCAGCAGCAGGCGCCATTGGCGGTCTGCTGGTAATGCTGATTGTTTACATGCTCAATAAAAACAAGATCAAAACAAGGATATCCAGAGAACGAAGAGGGATGCGGGGAGGCAGAGAAAGCAGCAGTACGATTTTGAAAAAAATTGCGGTGATTGCCATTCCAATTACTATTGGAGCTGCGATTATGCCTATTGTTAATCTGATAGATGTAGCAGTTGTTACAAGGAGACTGGTAGATACCGGATGGGATGTTGCTGTGGCAAATGATATGTATGGGCAGCTGAGTGCTTTTGCAGGATCGCTCATTAATTTTCCACAGGTACTGACGCAAGCTGTGGCAATGAGCTTAGTGCCGCTGGTAGCGGCTGCTTATAGACAGAAAGATATGTTGTATTTAAGAGAAAATGTGCAGACTGGCCTGCGAATGGCAGTGATTTTGGGGCTCCCTTGTGCATTGGGACTCTTCTCCCTGGCAGAACCTATACTGGTACTTTTATATCCGGCTCAAAAGGCAAGTGCAGTCAGTGCAGCGCCTTGCCTCATGGTAATGTCCATCGGAGTCGTATTTCTTTCCACTGTACAGACGCTTACAGGCGTATTGCAGGGCGTAGGAAAACAGATGATACCAGTAAGAAATCTGGCAATCGGTGTTGCTGTTAAAATTGCTATCACCTGGATTCTGACAGGAATTCCGGCAATTAATATTTTAGGTGCAGCAGCTGGGACTGTTACAGCATATCTGATTGCATCTATTTTAAATATTATAGCTGTACGAAAATATACGGGAACGCATTTTGATTTTATGGCTACAGCAGTCAAACCGTTTCTTTCGTCTGCAGTAATGGCAGTATGTGCATGGGGAAGTTACAGCCTTTTGAATATCCTTCTGTCCGGCAGCAGAGCGGCGACAGTTCTTGCAATTCTCTTTGCCGTTATTGTTTATGCAGTTATGGTATTTGCCACAAAAACGATAACAAAAGAAGAAGTTTCCAGAATGCCAAAGGGCGACAAACTTGTACGTATTTTAGATAAATTTATGAAATAATTGTACCTGAAAAACCAGCTCGATTTTCGGAAAAACAAAAGAAAACTGTTGAGAAAACCGTTGATAAAACTGTTGACAAAACCGTTGAAAAATGGGACAATAGACAACAGAAAGTGTAGAGGGATTGAATAAGAGATTTCGGATTAGAAAGACTTTCGGTACGAAGAGTGGACAACCCACTTATTTGTTTTGTAGGGAATATCGAATAAATCGATATGGGCGGAATGTCAAGGTGCATAACTGTAGATAGCAGATCAGTATGGTCGAATTACAGCGGGTGTGCGTTGATTCCGTCGTTTCTACTTGTTTATTATTATTTTAAGGAGGAATTATTGATGAATAAGGCTGAATTGGTAGCTGCAGTAGCAGAAAAAACAGGGTTTACGAAAAAAGACGCAGAGGTTGCAGTGAATGCATTTGTTGGAAGCGTTGAAGAAGCTCTGGTTAAAGGCGAAAAAGTTCAGTTGATCGGTTTTGGTACATTTGAAACTCGCCACAGAAAAGCCAGACAGGGAAGAAATCCTAGAAAGCCGGGCGAAGTGATCGATATCGCTGCATCAAAAGCTCCTGTATTTAAAGCAGGCAAAGCTCTGAAAGATGCGGTAAATAAATAGTCAGTATCAGTAAGAGATAGAAGAGGCAACGGCAGTTGCCTCTGTTTTTTTGAGGTGTGAGAATGAGAATAGATAAATTTTTAAAGAACTCCAGATTGATTAAACGGCGGTCCGTAGCAAAAGAAGCGTGTGAACAAGAAAGAATCCTGATTAACGATAAAACAGCAAAACCGGGAACAGAAGTTAAGGTAGGCGACATTATTAAAATTCAATTTGGAAACAGCAGCGTTACAGCGCGTGCAGTAAAGCTGACAGAATCCTGCAAAAAAGAGGATGCGCCGGGTATGTATGAAATCATAGAATAAAAAACACACCTCCTGTCCATAATCTTGATAAGATTAAGCGGATGGGAGGTTTTTTATGCGTATAGGAATTCCAAAGACATTTTTTTATTATTCTTATCAGCCGTTTCTGGAAAATTTTTTTCGGGATTTAGGTATGGAGGTTGTACTGGGAGGGCCAACTGACCAGGAAATACTGGACAGAGGGAGGTCTGTATGTGTGGACGAAGGCTGCCTGCCTCTAAAAGTGCTTTGCGGACAAGTGGAAAAACTGTCAGAAGCTTGCGATAAAATTGTACTTCCCCGGATTATGAAAACAGAGTATGGGGAATCCATCTGCCCGAAAGTTGCAGGCGCTGCGGACTTGATAAGTACTTCACGAGAAAAAATGATTTTTACAAAGCCGCTGTATTTAGACTGTAAGAAAAAACTGGAAAAGGTTCTTTGGAAAGAATGCAGGAAATTAGGGATTAGAAAAGGAACGTTTAAAAGGAGCTTTTTTAACGGGATAGAAGCGCAAAAAAAATGGCAAAGCGGTTTGAATGAACAGGCGTATACTTTTAAAGTGTTT
>CAUWJW010000345.1:0-3798 GCA_963558985.1 uncultured Clostridia bacterium
CGGCGTACTCCTTACTGCCATTATAAATTCCATTTTCTAACTCCTCCTTTGTAACAGGATCGCTGTTTTCCTTTGCATAGGCCTCAGATACCCATATAATCTGTCCTAAAACGGCTTTGTCCCCTTGCCAAAGGCCGCAGATCCGAAAAGTATCTGTCTTGTACTGCTTCCGCATAGGGTCTGCTTCCCAGGTTAATGTTACTTTCTCACCAATCTTTGGTGCAACCCCAAGCGCTTCTAGCACCACACTGCTGACAGCAGCTTCATCTTTTTTCTCCGGCAGTCTTCCTGCAGTTGGCGAACAATTAAAACTTTCTGCCATATTTTTATCTGCATATCTGACTTCTGCAGAAAACCCAAAATGTTCATCCACGCCTGCCCCCAGGAAAATTCCTGTTCCGTACCGCTCCACCTGTTCATTGCGCTGGATTGCCTGCTGCATCCGCTTTGCCTCTTCTTCAGACAGCTCCTGTGCTGCAGCATGGGATGAATTCATAAACTGTTTGATGTCCGCTGCTCTTTTGGAAAGAATCATAGATGTGCTTCCCATAAAGAGGCTTGTAAACAAGAGTGAAGTCAGGATAATGGCAATGATGGCAATCATATTTCTAGCCCGATTCATTTTCATAAAACGCTTTGTTAATAGGCGCAGCGTCTCTTTATTCTCTACTTTTACCATATCATCGCCCCCTACTGTATCAATCCGCTGTCTGAAACGATTTTTCCATCTTCAATCTGCAAAATCCGGTCTGCCATCTGGGCAATCTCCTCATTATGGGTAATCATCACAATGGTCTGATGAAATTGCTTGCTGGTTACTTTCAGAAGTCCCAATACATCCTGACTCGTTTTGGAATCAAGATTCCCCGTTGGTTCATCTGCCAGTAAAATAGCAGGCTTCGCCGCTAAGGCTCTTGCGATTGCTACTCTCTGCTGCTGTCCGCCGGATAAAGCATTTGGAAGATTCTCTAACTTTTTCCGAATACCTAAGGTGTTGACAATTTCCTCTACATATTGTTTTTCAATCTTTTTACCATCCAGTTTTACAGGAAGAATTATATTCTCCCATACATTCAGCATAGGAACCAGATTATACTGCTGAAATACAAAGCCAATATTTCTGCGCCGAAAAATGGTAAGTTCTTCATCTGTCATATGACTTAATTCCTGTCCATCAACAATTACCTGCCCGGATGTTGGATTATCTAAACCGCCGATTATATGGAGCATTGTGGATTTTCCGCTTCCGGATGTCCCGACAATGGCTGCAAACTCTCCTTTTTCCACTTCCAGATTGATGCCGTCAAGGGCTCTGACCTCCGTTTCTCCCTGTCCGTATATTTTTTTCAGATTTATCGCTTTTAATATGTTCATGTCTTCCTCCTCCACTAAAAAAGCCTGTATCGCATTTAACAATACAGACTATACCACAGCAATATCTCTATCCTGTTTCTGAAATATTACAGTTTTGATACTATTCCTTCTTTGATGCAGGAAGGAACACAGAAAATATAGACCCTTTTCCTATCTCTGAGGTTACTTTTATATATCCTTTTTGCATTTGCATAATTTCTTTTGCCAGAAACAGCCCGATTCCCACTCCCGGCTGTTCTGCTACAGACAGACTTCGGTAAAACCGGCTGAATATTTTTGGTATTTCCTCTTTTTTTATTCCAATTCCGTTATCAATGATATCAATTCTCACAAAGAAAGCATATTGCTCCACTTTAATCTGAACCTTACCGCCGTTCGGCGTATATTTGATGGAATTGTCTATGATATTTCCAAGTGCCTCTGCAGTCCATTTCAAATCGCAGATAACTTGTAAATCTGTGCTGCATACATGCAGAGAAATATGCTTATCCCTTGCTTTTGCAGCAAACTCCTTCCTGATTGTTTCCAGCAGCTGTCTGATCTGAACCACTGCCGGCTGAACTTCTATCATGCCACTTTCCAGCCGTGACAGTTTTACCAGTGATTGTATCAGAAAATCCAGTTTTTCTGTCTGCTCCAAAATGGTACCTATCGCTTCCTGATTTTCACCATTCGTCTCAGCAAGTATTTCACTATAAATTTTCAGATTAGAAATGGGCGTCAGCGTCTGGTGGGCAATATCAGAAATGAGCCGCTGGGTCACTTCTTTCTGCTCCTGCTGATTTTTCTGCGCTAGGGAATGATTATCCAAATATTGTTTCATACTGTTTTCAAGTTTAGAATACTTTTCTTCGGATATTTCTGTACGCTCAAATTTTCCATCTATGGCACGTTCAAGCATTTGCTGCAAACGATTCAAAAGCTTTTTTTCCTTCTGGTAGAAAATACGGTACCAAGTCGCTCCTGTCAGTACAAAGGCTGTTCCAATGAAAAAAAATTCTTTTATCATCCTTTCACCGCCCAGGTATAACCAATCCCGTAAACCGTCTTGATATATTCAGGTGTTTGCGCATCTTCTTCCAGTTTATCGCGGAGACGTTTTACTGCAACGGTCAGGGCGTGACTGTCTACAAACTCTGTCTCTCCCTGCCATACTGTGTCAATCAGATATTCACGTTTCAATACTTTGCCTCTGTTTTCACACAGCACCCGCAGCAGCCTTTGCTCTGTTTTGCTAAGTTCAATGGGTTTTCTGCCTTTGTAAAATTCCATTTGATCAAAATGAAACGCAAACTTATCAATTATGATACAGTTCTTATCTGTTGTTTCTTTATTTCTCAGCTGCACATCTACTCTTGCACGCAAAACCATTAAACTGAAGGGTTTTGTAATATAGTCGTTTGCTCCCGCCACCAGCCCTGTTAAAATATACACATCCAAATTTTTTACCCTAAGCAGAATAATGGGCACCCGGCTGTTTCTTCTTATTTCTTTTACAAAATCAATCCCGTTTCCATCTGGCAGATTCACATCTAATAAAACTAGTGTTATGTTCTCTTTGCTTAGGGTTTGCCTTGCTTCCTGCAGGGTTCTGCACTGGTAAAACAGATAGGAATCGTGTTTTAAAGCCAGACGTATGCCGTCATTTAATTTTTTGTCATCTTCAACAATCAGAATCTTTTCTTCCATACAGGCTGCCTCATTTTATAAAAATTTTTACTTATTCTATCATAACTGCATAGAAAGTTCTATTCATTTTTGCTTTTTCTTCTCCGGCAGTTCCTCCCACATGCTCTCGGCCAATTCACACAGGAGCTCCCGGTTATCAACCTCCTCTACCAGGATCATCTCTTTTGCCCCATCATATGGAAGCTCCATTGGTGCATCCGGAATGAGTTTCATCACCGCTGGAACAGGCTTTACCAGAAGCCTGTCATCATAAATACCGCCAAGCACTCTGCCACGATAATAAAGAATATATTCCCCCATCATCGCCCTGCTGCTGATTTCTTCAAGCCCTGAAAGCTGCTCTAAAATGAAATCCAGATACTCTTTCGTTGATGCCATATCGCTTCCTCCTATCCATTAATCAGTTTCAGGAACTTCTTCTCATTCATCTGTTCATTTGTAACATATTCCCCATCATGGAAAAGAGCATAATTCGTAATTGGAGTCGGAGCATTCTGTGCTTCATCCCTGCGCTCTATATGAATTGCCCGAAACATTATCAACTTCCCTTTATCTTAACCGGATGCCTGATCACAGTCTTCAGTTTCTCCGGAGCAACTCTCCTTGCATCACTTAAATAGATCTCATGATGCAGGCGCTTGTCCGTGATATCCAGCTCATAACCCTGCTTTTCCATAAAATCATGCATCATAGCTACTGTAGAAGGCTCATCATCATATGAACCGATATGCATAC
>CAUWJW010000346.1:0-3752 GCA_963558985.1 uncultured Clostridia bacterium
CGGAGGATTTCCGTTTAAAAAGGCTGCTCTTTCATACTTTTCCTGAAACTCCACTCCTGCCAGTACATGAGAAGATGGAAAGTCGGATGTCCGCACATCTACAAGGAGTCCGCTGTTGGCAAAAGCACCGTCTCTGCTGCTGTTGCTCATACCGTTTGTTACGGTCATTCCCTTTTGAGATGCTGCCATGATCACCTCACCTCCCGGACACATACAGAAGGTATAAACACCTCGTCCGTTTTTGCAGTGGTGACTCAGTTTATAATCTGCAGGTCCCAGCAGTTCTGCAAGTTTCGGATCTCCATACTGGGCTTTGTCAATCCACTCCTGCGGATGCCGGATCCGCACACCAATGGAAAAAGGTTTCTGCTCCATGGAAAGTTCGTGCTCCCATAACATCCGGAAGGTATCTCTTGCACTGTGCCCCGGCGCAAAGATTACATGCTCCGTAAGAATCTTTTCCTTTCCGTTTACTTCTACGCCGTTCACCTTTCCCTGCTCTAAAAGAAGATCCGTCACTTTACTTTCAAAGAGAACACGGCCTCCTTTTTCTATAATTTTTTTCCGGATATTCACTACCACATGGCGGAGCACGTCTGTACCAATATGCGGTTTGTGTTTATAAAGAATCTTTGGATCCGCTCCTGCCGAAACGAATTCCTGCAGCACTTTCCAAATTCTCGGATCTTTGATGCCGGTTGTCAGCTTTCCATCGGAAAAAGTGCCTGCCCCGCCTTCCCCGAACTGGACGTTGGATTCTTCCTTTAAAATGCCGTCTTTCCAAAAAAGTTCTACATCTTTGACCCGTTTGCTCATTTCACTGCCCCGCTCCAGAACAACAGGCTGAAATCCCATCTCTGCAAGGATCAGTGCTGCAAACATCCCGCAGGGTCCGAAGCCTGCAACAACAGGCGGATATTTCATCTGTTTTTGACCAGTTTCTACATATTTATATATAAGCTCGGGAGCCTGCTCTAATTTTAAAGGTTTATCACAGGTAAAATCTACTGTATATACCAGCCGGATGTCCGACTTTTTTCGTGCATCAATAGACTCTCTGCGCACAACCCATTCTTTTACGTTTGCGCCTGTTTTCTTCTTTATTTTCAGGGGGATATTCTGTAAGTCTTCCCCCGGTTTTAATTTAATCTGATGAATCCGATACATGTGCCATTGCCCTTCCTGCTTTTATTCCTGTTTCCCATGCATGCTGCAGATTATATCCGCCGCACGGTCCGTCATAATCAACAATCTCTCCTGAAAAATAAAGACCCGGTACTTTTTTTGACTCCATGGAAGAAAGATGAATCTCATCCAGCGCAATGCCTCCTGCAGTGCACTGGGCTTCTTTCCAGCCTTTTGTCCCTTTTATGTGCAGAGAAAAATGCTTCACTTCTCCTGCAAGGCGCTGCAGCTCTTCCTGCGTCAGCTTTTCTGCGGGAACTCCGGGGTCAATCTTTGCCCGCTGAAGCAGGTATGCGGACAGTTCAGGTGCGGTGATGGACAGAAGCAGCTCCCCTGCCTGCAGCTTTACAATCCTGCACCTGTTTTTGAGAAGTTCTGTAAACTGCGTTTCCGCCATTTCCGGCACCAGGTCTAATGCGATAGAGAAACGCTGCATACCTGTTTTAAAATCTTCCCCTTCTTCCAGACGAATCAGGCGGCTTAAGTTAAATATACAGATTCCGGAAAGTCCATCTGCTGTAAACTGGATCTCTCCTTCTTCTGCTGCGATCAGCTTCCCATCCTTTAGCAGTTCTGCTCTTCCTTTTGCCCGAAGACCTTTCAGTGCAGTCATGTCTTCTGCTGTTTCCACTCCTGTCAGAGCCGGAGCCAGCCGCACGACAGTATGTCCCAGTTTCCGTGCCAGCAGATAGCCGTCTCCTGTGGTTCCCAGGTGAGGCGCTGCCTTTCCGCCTGCTGCCAGCAAGACCCGTTTTGCCTTTTCCCTTCCTTTATTATGTGTAATGGAAAATCTCCCCTGCTCTGCTTCCAGCTTTGTTACGCTGCAGTCAGGTTTCACTGTCACGCCCAGCGCTCTCAGCTGCCGCTTCAAAGCATAGACGACATCCTTTGCCTTTTCCGAGTAGGGATAAATCCGTCCTTCCCCTTCTTTTCTGGTGATAATTCCCAAGTTAGCAAAAAAGTCTAAAGTTTGTGCTGCATTGATGCAGTTTTCATTGGTCAGATTACACCTGCCGTTTCCTGTGGCTGCCAGCTTTTTCCCCGGTTTTTCCTTTTTTTCCAGAATACAGATCCGAAGCTTTGCACCCTGTTCCTGTGCAGCTGCAATTGCTGCTGCCATACCGGATGCGCCGCCTCCTATGATGCAAATATCCCACATATGCCTTTGCTCCTTATTTTTAGGTTTCTTATATAGCAGTAACGCTATCACACTTTATCATTCACTCTGCCTGACTGCCCTTCCATCACGATGCACTCCTTGTGAAAAAAACAGATGGCGTATTTGCGGATATTTTCATAACCCTCATTTCGCACTTCGGCTTCGTAGTTTCTCTCTTCGATCTGTTTGAGCGCCTGTCGGCAGCACTTTTCCATTTCCTGAAATTTTTCCGCTGCTTTCAACTCTAAAATAATCGCTCTGCCGTTTCGGATGTGTTTGGTCTTCATCAGAAGATCCGGCCTTCCGGTACCGCTCTCCCGGTTGGACAGGATGTGGTAGTCCTTTGTATTTTTCAGAAATCCTGCCAGAAAAGCGTGATAGTACAGCTCTGCGTAATCATGGAAGCTGATGGTTTCCATGAGCTGCTGCGAAAGGAATGCTGCCGCCGTCTCGCAGTCTCCCTCTTCCAGCGCTTTGACCAGTGCGGTACGGTCGCTCTGTTCTATTTTTTTGTCCAGCCAGTCCCGGATAGAGTCTTCATAGATACATGCCAGTTCTTCATTGGGTATGGACATCTCCATATAAAGTTTTCGGCCTTCCTGCCGTTTCTTTCCCGCTTTCAGATAACCGGTGAAGAGCAGGAAGTTCCACAGATTGTCCTTTGAGGTGTGGATGTCCGCATAGGTGATCTCTTCATGGATGGGTTTTTCTATCGTTTTTCCCCTCATCAGGGTTTCCAACTCCTCCCTCGTTTCTTCATCGGCTTCTTCAACCAGCATCCGCACGATGCTGTTGGCAGAGGTGTTGGACCAGTACGGGCGCGGTGCCATGTCCGCATCTGCGATGGCAATCTTCACATAATATACGATGCTCCACGGGTTATAGATCTCCACGCTTCCGAACCGGTAGCCGTCATACCATTCTTTTAGTTCCGGATATTTTCCCGTCAGGTCATAGTAGCGAAGAAGCTCTTCCACTTCGTTTTCTGTAAAGCCGAATTTATCACTGTAATACGGGCTGATCAGGGAGTGAATCTCCAGATTGTTCAGCCCGGTGAAGATGCTCTCCCGACTGATCCGCAGGCACCCTGTGATGATACCCTGTTCCAGATACGGGTTGGTCTTAAGGGCGGATTCAAACAGCGAGCGGATGAATTTGGTCATTTGGTCGTAAAAGTTCTCGAAATATGCGTTCTCAAGCGGCACATCGTATTCATCGATGAGGATGTAGACGTTTTTGCCGTGATATTTAGCAAGACATTCGGATAAAAAAGCAATTGCTCTTGCATAATCTTCCGGCTTTCCCTGTTCCCGCAAAATACGTTCAAATCGTTCCCTGCTTCTTTGCGGCAATTCCGTTTTCAGGATATACACATGGCGCTGAAACTCTTTGATGATCTCATCAATCA
>CAUWJW010000347.1:0-3522 GCA_963558985.1 uncultured Clostridia bacterium
CACCTTCTGCATAATCTTATAGCTTTCACTGTCTTCGTATCCTTCTGTAATCTGTTTATAATAAATGATTAGCACAGTCGCCAGAAGGAACAGGATTCCTAGGAAGATTCCCACAAAGAGCAGACCGCCGTACAGGAAATGGGCATCTATGCGCTTGCTTTCCCTGTCTTCTGCACGCACATCTTTTGAAAAATCACTTTGCAGCTTTTCCATCGCTTTGTCTACATGCTTCCAGCTATTTTCTCCTATATCCATACCGATAAAATAATCTATCCCTGAAATACCTGTCTCCTTTACAATCTGTTCCTCTACTTGCCTGTCTGCCACTAAAATAGAATAGGCCTTTACCATGGATCCAAACACAGCAGGTGATCCCTCAAAATCAGACTGCCCGTCCCTGATGCGAAACTCTCGGTCTCCGATCCAAAGGTTTCCTGAATCAAACACCTTGTCACCGCTGATGAGCACTTCATCTTTTTCCAGAGAGCCGTACTGCTCTTCTAAAGAACTCCCCTTTACAGGTATCACTTGCACTTCCACAACTTCCTCATCCATCGGATACAGATTTGTTGAAATAAGCTTGTTTCCTTTATCAAATGCAGAGAAATAAAAAACCGGATAATGGGTAACACTCTTTACCCCTACTTTTTCTTGCTCCAGCGTATCCTTCGCCTGCTTCAACAAAGAAGCCTGCTCCTTTTCATCGGTACAGTCAAAAGCTTTAATCTGAATATCATGAGGAAAATTACGGTTTACTACATCATCAACGCCCATCTGCAGAGAAACAGTGGTAGACACCGTCACCAGCACCATCGTACTCAGAATACAGATGCTGGCAAGCCCTGCAGCATTTCGCTTCATGCGGTAAAGCATCCCGGAAACTGCTGTAAAATGCTCTGTTTTGTAATAGAACCTTTTGTTCCTGCGCAGCAACTTCAGCAGTGCGATACTTCCCGCAATGAATAGAAGATAAGTACCGATAATGACAAGAATCACTGCCACAAAGAATACAAACAGCGCTTCTAAAGGCGATACCACTGTAATGGCCATATAGTAGCCTATCCCTACAGCAGCAAGCCCTGCAGCCACCAGGAGCCATTTGATCTTAGGCTCTTTCTCTCCCCGGCGCGCCCCTGCCAGCAGCTCCATTGGGTTAGAGAGACGAATACGGCCCAGATTGCATAAAAGCACAGCACAGAAAATCGCACCAAACAAAATCACCGTTGTCACCAGTGCATACTCCATAGGAAGCCTGATTTCCAAAATCTTAAGCAGCAGCAGGAATACCAGTTTCCCAAACACTACGCCTGCTGCCAGTCCCAGTACAAGAGAAACCAGCGAGGTAATCAGCGTTTCCATAAAAAAAACCTTTCCCACATGCCGCTTTGCCATTCCCAGAATGTTGTATAGCGCCAGTTCCTTCTTCCTCTGTTTAATTAAGAAAGAGTTGGTATAAAACAGGAAGATGGCAGAAAAGAACCCAACTACCCAGGCACCCCAGCCCAGCATAGCTTTCAGGGTATCTCCTCCCAGCATCTTCGTCAAATCCGGATTATACACAATGGCTACCATAATATAGAAAATCATAATGCTGAAAATACAAGTAAGCATATATGGGATATAGCCTCTGCCGTTTTTTCGTATATTATTGACTGCAAGATTTCCGTAAAAAGACTTAGCCACGTCTGCCACCTCCTGTTGAAAGAGCAGTCAGGGCAGTAGAAATTTTCTGATACATCTGATCGTTGCTCATATCGCCTCTGTAAATCTGATGAAATACCTGCCCATCCTTAATGAACAGAACCCGCCCCGCCTTACTTGCAGCCTGGATACTGTGGGTAACCATCAGGATGGTCTGCCCTTCTCCATTCAGCTTGGAAAACAGCCCCAGAAGCTGCTCCGATGCTTTGGAATCCAGGGCTCCCGTAGGCTCATCGGCAAGTATCAGCTTGGGGCCTGTAATCAGCGCTCTTGCAATGGCGATCCTCTGCTTCTGTCCCCCTGATACTTCATAGGGATACTTTTTCAGAATCTCCCGGATTCCCAGTTTTTCTGCAATAGGCCTCAGCTTTGCCTCCATCTTTTCGTAAGGCATCCTTGCCAGCACAAGGGGCAGATAAATATTATCTTCTGCCGAAAAAGTATCCAGCAAGTTAAAATCCTGAAAAACAAATCCCAGATTTTCTCTGCGAAAAGCTGCAATATCTTTTTCTTTAATAGAAACAATGCTCTTTCCCTCTAAAAGAACCTCCCCTCTTGTAGGCTTATCCAGCGCCGCCAGAATATTGAGCAGTGTTGTCTTTCCGGAACCGGATTCACCCATAATCGAGATATATTCTCCCTGATCCACAGTAAAGCTCACATCCTTTAAAGCCTGCACTTTCTGCCCTCCAAACCTTGTTGTATAAATTTTTTCAATGTTTTTTACATCCAGTAATGGCATATTCCATTCCTCTCCTTTCCCTCTTTTATTAATCTTCTCTAAGTATAAAAAAAAGGCAATGTTTCTGCCATAGCTTTAGCTTACATTTGCCTTTTTAAACTTACATTATTGAAAGGTTTCCCGATAAAAATCCAATGTCACGGTGGTTCCTTCGCCTTCTTTTGAAGTTGCTTCAATTCCGTGGGACAGCTTGTCCATAATGGTTTTTACAAGATACAGACCCTGACCTGTGGATTTGGTGTGCTCTCTTCCATTTCCCCCTGTAAAGCCCTTCTCAAAGATTCTGGGAAGATCCTCTGCCGGTATCCCGATTCCTGTATCCTTTATCTTCAGCAGATCCCCTTCCATCCAAATAGAGATTCGTCCTCCCGCCGGTGTATACTTCAGAGAATTGGATAAAATCTGCCCCAGCGCCGTTGCCAGCCATTTTTCATCTGTAACTGCAGTATATCCGGTTTCCTGAAAATCCAGAGAAATATTTCCGCTGAAAAAAAGCCGGGAATACTTCTTCACCACCTGACGGATAACCGCATCCAGAGAAATTTTTTCAAAAGCAAGGTCTCCCGAAAGATCCATGGCACGAATGTAAGACATGGCCATATTTACGTATTCTTCCACATGAAAAAGCTCAAATCCCAGTTCCTTGTCATCCTCCCCTGCCCAGGCGCCTTTGCTCTGCAGGATCAGGCCCATAGCTGAAATGGGGGTTTTAATCTGGTGCGCCCACAAGGTAAAATAATCCGTCAGATCCTTATTTTCAATATAAGCTTTGGACTCTGCCACCCGCTTCTGCCTGTGCAGTTCACAGATCATTTCTGTATAATCGTTATGAAGCAGATTGCGAGGCTCCGGCAGATGATCAATCTGTGCATCAATGGATTCCATAAGAAGCTGCAGCTCTTTGTGCTGCTTTCTATAATGATAGAAGTCATAGCCTGCAGCAAAAATCCCCACAAGGAAACACAGAAACCCCGCATAAAGTACTGCCTCTGCCGGAATGCTGCTGAGGAAAAAAACAAGGAAAAAAATAAGAATCCAGACAGCAAAAATCAAGATGGTCTTTTTATGATCTTTTAAAT
>CAUWJW010000348.1:0-3489 GCA_963558985.1 uncultured Clostridia bacterium
GCTCCTACAAGAGACTTCCTGCGGCGGACATCTTCTTTGAATACGAATTTTCGCAATGCAGCTTCGGCTTTGTTTGGGAGATTGACGAAACGGCATCCATAACCGTAGCGTGTGTCATCTTCCTTAAAATCATCAGAATAAGAATGAGGGGCCTGTTCCCGTAAGACTTTTGCCCGTATCGGGAGGGGCGATGCAAACAGGCTGATTTCAAAAGTCTGCAGAAGCTCCCATTTTTGTGGCGTGATACAGAACATACCTCCTGCGCTCAAATCTAAAATTGTAATCTCTGCGGTCTCCAGCTCATCCTCTTTGTTAAGATAATTGGCAGTAACTTCTATGTTGACGGGGATTTTAATATCCTGGCGTCTCTGCATAACTTCCCGCTGAGACAGGATTGTACATCGAACAGTGCTGATGACTTCGCCTTCAGCCAGTTCATCCGGCTCTTCTTCGTAGTCGGACAGCTGGCATGTGCAGGAAACCAGTCCCTGAACGTTGTCGAAAAAGGTAACAATTACTTCAGTACGAAGGATATCAATGCAGGATTCGCGAAAACGAAGAGTAGCCGTTTCCCCTACATCGCCGACAACTTGAGCAGTGTTAAGAAGCTTTTCGTCTAATGTAAAGACTTGCGCTTTGTTACAGTGTTGCAGTTTCATGATCTACCTCCTGAATCTTATAAATATTATAACATAAAAAAGTGCAAAAAGAAGGCAAAGTGTTGACGAAAAGAGGATTTTATGGTTTCATTAAAAGGTAGACTTGCAAAGGAGGAGAAGTATGAGTATTGTTGATACATATCTGCAGATGCGCAGAATGGAGGCGGTAAGCCGCACCAACCTGTTTTTGGCGGGAAATTCCCCGGCTGCAGGTGCGGAAGATCCTCTTTCTTTTCGCAGCACGCTGGAGAGTGTGCAGAAGAAGCAGGCATCTTCAGGCAGACTTTCAGCAGGGAAGAATCTGGATTCGATCTTTGAGGAGGCTGCTGCCAGGTACGGTGTCAATGCAGACCTTTTGAAAGCGATCGGAAAAGCCGAGTCAGGTTTCAATACTTCTGTAGTTTCTTCGGCAGGAGCCATCGGAGTTATGCAGCTTATGCCGGCAACGGCGCAGTCGCTGGGTGTTCGTGATCCGTATAATGCAAGAGAAAATATAATGGGCGGAGCAAAATATATCGCACAGCTCCTTGATAAATATAATGGAAATACAAGACTGGCTCTGGCTGCTTATAATGCAGGGCCGGGAAATGTGGACAAATATGGCGGGATTCCGCCGTTTGAAGAAACGCAGAATTATGTGAAACGAGTAATGGGATATGCAGGAGAGTCTCTGCAGGCGGGAAACGGGCAGGCTCCTGAGACAGCCGGCAGGACAAATACGGCAGCAATTGCCTCTGCTGCAGTCAGCGGAGATGCAATTGGGATTCCAACGGACTCCTTTCTTACATTGCTTACATTGATGCGCATGCAGATGGATCTGCGTATGAGCACAATGATGAGTGCGGATTCAGATAGCAGCAACGGACTGTTCTCTCTTTAGAGAGACAGTCTTTTTTTGCGTATTAAAAAAAGATGCCCGCTTCTCGATTGTTCAACCGTGAAGCGGGCATCTGCAGTTCTGATTTCAATAAGAATTAATATTTATCGTTATTCCCGGTAAAAACGGGTTCGGTATAGGTACTTTCGGATACAGGAGCCGGTTCAGCAGGAGCAGGAACCGGTACTGCAGGAGCAGGAATGTTTGCTGCAGTCTGCAGATCATTGCTTGCTCTGAACTTAAATACAGAAATCAATTCTTTCAGCAGGTTAGCCTGACCGGAAAGCTCCTCACTGGCAGCAGCACTTTCTTCTGCTGTAGCTGAGTTGGTCTGCACTACGCTGGAAATCTGATCTACACCCTGTGTAACCTGAGCAATAGAATCTGCCTGATCCTGAGAAGCCTGAGAAATCGCATTAATCCGCTCTACCACCTGCTGGGTATTGGTTACTACCGCTACCATGGATTCGGCTGTGCCGGCAGCAATTTCTGTACCGTTCTTAACAGCGGCGATTGCGTTTTCAATCAGAGCAGTTGTATTCTTAGCAGCCTCCTGGCTCTTGCCTGCCAGATTGCGGACTTCATCTGCAACAACGGCAAACCCTTTTCCGGCAGAACCGGCACGCGCAGCTTCTACCGCAGCATTAAGTGCAAGAATGTTGGTCTGGAATGCAATATCTTCGATTGTTTTAATAATCTTGCCTATTTCATTGGAAGCGTTTTCGATCTTAGACATGGCATCGGTCATCTGATCCATCTGGCGGTTGCTTTCAGTAATATCATCGCCCACCTGACTTGCCAGCTGCTGTACATGTCCCGCATTTTCCGCGTTTTCATTTACATTCTGAGAAATATCATTAATTGTGGCAGCCAGTTCCTGAACAGAGCTTGCCTGCTCAGTAGCACCCTGAGACAGCGCCTGTGCGCCGCTGGAAACCTGATCGGCACCTGCATCTACCTGCGAAGAGGCTTCGTTGATCTGGAGCAGAAGGTCATTCAGCCGGAAGCAGATCGTGCGGATTGAATCAAGCAGAGGTGCGAAGTCGCCCTTGTATAATTCGCGATGCTGAGAAGATACAGTAAAATCGCCTTCGCTCATTTTGCCCAGCATGTGGATTTCATCATTGATGATAAGCTGAAGAACTTCTACAATGTATTTCGTGCTGTCTACCATTTCTCCCAATTCATTTTCCTGATCAAGTTCAGGGACAGGAGAAGTCAGATCCCCGTCTGACAAAAGTTTCAGCCGGTCTGCACATTCCTGAATCGGATTGGCGATCCGTTTTTTCAGGAAAATGGACAGCAGGAATGCAAAAGTAATTGCAGCAATGATTAAAATAACGGTAATAATGATAAATGTTACGGAAGTACGAGTCTGTGAAGCGGTTACTTCCTGACCGTTTGTCACTTTACTGTCCATAATGGCAGACAGAGCAGCTGAAGCATCCTTGTAAAGCGTTTCGGTCTGTGCCATAGCTTCATTGAAAAGCGCCTCACGGGCATGCGGAGTGTCGGCGTGAACGGCTTTATCTATATAAGAAGAAGCTACTGTGCTGTACTGGTCAAATGCAGCTGTAAAATCAGAGTAGGCGTCTTTTGCTTCCTGAGACTGCAGTGTACCTTCAAATTTAGCAGTAGATTCATTGACTTCGGCAATGCGGCTGTCGAAAGTACTTGTCGCACTGGATATCTGATTTGCATCTGAAGAATTGATTGCAATGCTTAAATTTCCGTCTGCATCTGCAAGAGCAGCCATTGCTCTTCCTACATCACCCTGCGAAAAACCATAGTTCTCTATGGCCGTTGTATACTTTGTGTCAGTCATGTGTGTGACGAAGATTCCCAGTATACCGGAAATGCTGCCGATTACAGCGATTAGCAGACATGATAAAAAAGTCATAGTTCTAATTGACATTTTCTTGCCCATACGTTATACACCATCCTTACTTAAAT
>CAUWJW010000349.1:0-3417 GCA_963558985.1 uncultured Clostridia bacterium
CTCATGCTTTTGACCGCAGGCTGGATCGCATCGTTACTTCCAGGATCTTTGGATTTCCTATTATGCTCCTGCTTTTAGTTCTTATTTTCTGGATTACCATTGCAGGAGCCAATTATCCTTCTCAGTGGCTTTCCTGCTGTTTTTCATGGCTGGAAGAGCATCTTCGGGGAGTTTTTGCAGCTTCCGGTGCTCCCGCTTCTTTGACTGGGATCTGCATGGATGGGGTCTACACAACACTTACATGGGTAATTTCTGTCATGCTCCCGCCAATGGCTATTTTTTTCCCGCTCTTTACGCTTTTAGAGGATTTCGGCTATCTTCCCCGTGTGGCCTTTAATATGGACCACGCCTTTAAGAAGTGCTGTGCCCACGGAAAGCAGTCTCTGACTATGTGCATGGGGTTCGGCTGCAATGCCTGCGGGGTCATCGGCTGCAGGATTATAGAGTCCCCTCGCGAGCGCCTGATTGCTATTCTGACCAATAACTTTGTTCCATGCAATGGACGATTTCCTACTCTGATTGCTCTTATCACTATATTTTTCACGGCTTCTTTTTCTTTTGGAGGTAGTCTCGGCGCATGTCTGATGCTGACCTTCCTCATTATCCTGGGCATTGCAATGACGCTGCTGGTTTCAAGGCTGCTTTCCAAAACCATTTTAAAGGGGCTTCCTTCTTCTTTTGTTCTGGAACTTCCTCCTTACCGCAGGCCGAAAGTCGGCAGTGTGATCCTGCGCTCTATTTTTGACCGGACTGTATTTGTTCTCGGCCGTGCCATTGCAGTTGCCGCTCCTGCCGGGCTTCTTATCTGGATTCTTGCCAATGTGGATTATCAGGGTATGAGTCTCCTTGCCCACTGTACGGAGTTTTGCCAGCCTTTCGGCAAGCTTCTTGGTATAGATGGCGTTATTGTGATGGCGTTTATTTTAGGATTTCCTGCCAATGAAATCGTCATTCCTATTATGCTTATGGCTTACATGGCACAAAGTTCCCTTACGGATTACACCACATTGGAACAGCTCCAGCAGGTTCTGCTTGATAACGGCTGGACCTGGCAGACTGCTATTTCGACTATGCTTTTATGTCTGTTTCATTTTCCCTGCGGGACTACTTGTCTGACCATCAGAAAAGAGACCGGAAGCTGGAAGTGGACTGCTGTTGCCTTCTTTCTTCCTACCCTGATTGGTATTCTCCTTTGCCTGATTCTTAACAGCGTATGGACGGTGCTGCTGTAAAGATATGCAGACTCTTAAAGCACAAAAAGACATCCCCTTTTAGATGTCTTTTTGTGTTTTAATTTGCTCGATTATACACTGGTATCTTTAAAACTTCGCTTTCAACTTTTCTTTGCCTCTGTAGAAAATCACCTTTGCTGCACCTTCACTGATATTTAAAAGCCTGCCAATTTCCTGAAAGGAACACTCAAAATAAATCCGCAGAATGAAAACATTCCGATATTTTCTGCCTAATGCCAAAATCGCTTTGCGCAAAGTTTCTTTCAGATATTTTTTTTCATAATCCGCCTGGATATCGGTTTTCTCATCAAATAATTCATCTGCCATAAGAGAAAAATCCATTGGAATTTCTCTGCTTCTGCGTAAATGCTTGAAATAACAGTTTTTAGCAATCTGACATAACCATGTAGAAATTTTGCATTTGCCGTTAAAACGGTGAAGTGACAGGAATGCCTGATAAAAAGTCTCTTGTGTCAGTTCTTCCGCCAGATGAGAATTGCAGTTTGCTATACGAAAAAGAAAGTTGTAGACAGGCAGATAGTATTCTTGATAAATCAGTTCAAACTCCTTCATGTTTTACTCTTCCTTTTTCAACTTTTCTTCTTTGATCAATTTATCATTTTCTTGTGGCACACGTCCTTCTTTTGCATCCCAAATATCAGGCACAATCTGATAAAGCTGTAATTTTTTCGTATCTGAGTCAAAAGCAACATATGTACTTTCGGCTATTGTTTTTCCAAAATGAGCGGCTGCTTTTTGCTTACTCCTTTCCGCTGCCCACTTTTTAATGTTCTCTTCACCTTTGAGCGATGTGTTTATTTTAACCGCTGCCGGTTCCGGAAATTTTTCCCATATTCCGGCACTTTCTCCATCTCCCAACTGAAATTCTTCCAGTTCTTTTATTTTCATATTTTTCCCGTCCCAGTCGGCCGTTACAATAAAAGGCTGATGCTGATTTTCTCTGTTCTCGTCAGCCTGCGATTCCGGTTCACCCTGAATTCCGGTATATACAGAGTCTCCGTATTCAAAAAAGGAATATAACATGCCCGTCATATAAATCCGGTATTGATTTCCATTTTTCTCCACTTCCAGAATAGCCGCTTCAAAAGTCTGGAATGTATTGAAATAATCTTTTGTTACAGATCGATTAGGATGTTTTTTCTCATATTGAGACTTCATTTGCTCCATAAGCTGATCATACTGCAGGGGTGTAAGCACTTCGGGATTTGGATCCACTTCTTCCCACGGCCAGAGTATCCGGCTGTAATTTCTGCCGTACTCAGATGCATATGTAACTTGTTTGAACCCCAGAGAATAGCAAACTCTTGTAATCGTCTGCCCGTTATTTATTCCCTGTTTAAGCAAAGTGATTGGAGGCTTAACCGATAATCTGGCCTCTTTATAGTTTAAAATGCCTACGGTTACTATGCAGACTGAGACAATCAAAATGACTGCACCAATCCATCTTCTTCGCCTTACCTTCTTGGCCAGCTGTGTAAATTTTTCTTCACTGGGCTGGCTGTTTGCTATCATTTTTTTAACGGTTTCTTCTTTGTTCATACAATACACGCTCCCTTCTGTGCAAGAATTGCCTTTCATACATTTAGTACCCTGAAGAAGAAAAAGGTTACATTGTTTTTGTTCTATCAAAAAACGGGCAGCCTGTACCAATCTGTTCAGTACAGGCTGTCCGTGCTTGGATGCTACTGCGCCTTTCTACTTTCTTTCAATGCTTTTCAGCTCATAACCTGCCTCTTCAATGGTCTTACGGAAAGTCTCATCTGAAATTTCTCCGACAGAAGTGACTGCTGCCGTTCCTCCCTGCAGATCCACCTGAACCTCAGCACCTTCCAGACTGCCAAGGGCTTTTTCCACATGTGCTTTGCAGTGCTCGCACATCATACCTTCGATTTTTAATTCTGCTTCATACTTTTTCATTTCTCCTTCTTCCTTTCTTTCTCCTATTTTATTACAGGATTCACATGATCCCAAGTGTTCGTCTATTTCTTCCGGCGGAATCTCTTCTGAGGCTTCTGCCTGCTCCGGCTTAAAAAATTTCAGCCGCAGAGCATTGGTTACCACGCATATACTGGAAAGGCTCATGGCTGCTGCACCAAACATAGGGCTGAGCTGCCACCCCAGTGCATTGTAAAAAACGCCTGCTGCCAGTGGTATGCCGATACAG
>CAUWJW010000350.1:0-3417 GCA_963558985.1 uncultured Clostridia bacterium
ATTCCTTCACTATTAACAATAACCTTATAGCGTTTAAAACCAATGCTTATAATAATCAAAATTGATGTAATAACTAATAATAAGGTTGTCAAAAGTGTTTTTTGTTCAGGTGGTGCTGCAACTATACAAACAATCATGCAGATAAATTCAAATATTGTGCCACCAATTGCTGTACCCACAAATACAGCTGGGTATGTTGCAACAATTTCTCCATTATTTACTACTTCTTCCATATAAAATCCTCCATCGTATTCTTACATATTTTTAAAATCATCAATGCCCGGCAAAGCTAATATAAAAGAAATGACTAGTATTGATAGATCACTTGCAAAAATAGTAGACATACAATAGTCCACAATCATTAATCCAAAACATGTCGCAATAGTATCTAAAATTAGATATAAAACGATTGTACTTTTTTTACTGATTCGCTTCAATTTATAAAGAGCCTTCGGAAATCCACCCGCAATTAGATTAATCGGATATGAAACAATTGTTGCGATAACAAAGAATAAAATAATACTTCCTACAGAATGATATTGAAAACCAAACAATCGCATTATTGCTCCACTAAATAAAGCAATAACGGATAAAGCAGCAATAAAAATAGTTCCACAGATTATAAAAGTTATTAATTTTTCTTTATTCTTCTTTAAAAAATTCACAACAAACAACAACTCCCTCAAGTAAATAATTTCAACTCTTTTTTAAAATTAACTATTTAGCCAATGCATCTTCAATCAATTCGATACCTTTATTAAAAAAATTGATTTTTATTACTCCCTCATTACCATCTATCATAATTTTAGCGACACACAATTGATTCTCTTTTGTATCTTCAATGCTACCCATTAGCGTTGTCCATTCAATAGTAATATCATCTTTTGATAAAGGATTGCTTACTTCTAATTCATAATCTAAAGGATCAAAAAACTTACTATTTGATTTTGCCTTTATAGCAATTTTTTTATCATTTTCTTGATAGATTTCAACGATATAGCGAACGACATCTTCTTTATTATCAACATATTTTTTCATTAGCAGATATTGATTCTTGATAGATTAAATTATTATTTTTATCTACTATATCTTTTGATGCACAACCACTAACACTCATAGATATTAAAAGCAAAAACACTGCTACCAATCGTTTTAATTTCATAATCATCACCTACTTATTTTTCATCAAAAGCACTACGTTATAAATAAAATATGGTATAACACCCAAAATTCCAAGAATTGCATAGAATGGGAATGTCAAAATACCAATAATCATTCTCATTGCTAAAGTAAATTTACAAGTAAAATGATTATAGATTATCAATCCAGTAGCTACACCAGAAAAAATACAAATACCTATCATCATATTATTGATGACTCCAATAGGTTCGTGAATCATCATATTATGGCTCATGAGTTGATGAATAAAATCCAGATCTTGTAGTTGCTGGATCTGAATTTGTCCTAAGATATAACCGACTATACTACCCACTACTGACGCAACAATAATCATAATTAAGTGTCTTGATTCTTTTTTCATAAGTCTCTCCTTTAAAATTTAGAAAGCATTAGCTTTTACTTATCATTCACAACAAATTAAATATTTTCTTTGAAATATACTGGTCTGCATTCTCAATATAATATTTAAATAGTTTATATACTTCCTCATACACATACAAGTCATCGCTTATAACATGACTACTTGTCGTAAATAAATCCTTTTTTCCTTTTAATGTAACGAGATCATCATCGCCACATACAGTAAAATCTTTTTCAATAACAGATATAAATGAATTATCATGATTAATTGTTACGTTATACCCTTGTTCAAGAAATAATTCATTTATATCCTTCATAGAAGTTATTTTTAAGTTTGAATCTTTCATATTCTCACCTTCTTATTTTATATAATTTATACTTTTAGAATTGGAACTTCTTTATATTATCTATAGACTATATGTGATTAAAAATATACTAAAAATCACTAAAATTAAACTTACAATCTCAATTCGATAATCATGCAAAATACTTCATTAGCATACTTATCTTTTTTATAAACAGTGATTTCTTTTCCAATTTTCTGTTTGCCCAATTTTTCGAGTATACAACCATGTGCTGTATAATATTTACGATTGTTAATTTTAACGATAAATGCTTTTTTTCTAACTTGCACACTACCAACGACATAACCACCATTACGACTAGCAACGTCAACAATTGTGGCTTTACATTTATCACCACCAAGCACTACACGATACTTTAAATAAAGTAACAATACAGCACTAGCCAACACAACAATTCCAAAAACAATAAGCATCTCCATCACCTCACTATTACAAAGGTATTCTTATGATTGAAATAATTTAAATTAGAAATACTACTTTACAATAATATTCTTCATCTTTACTATTCCTATACGAATTAAAAGTCCATCAGCTTGCCGAAGCCATATCATCGAAATCAAAAGAATAAGAGCATATAATATAATCAAATTCTTTAATAGGATTCGTAGTAAATAAATAAGCAAAAACAAAGGAAGCATCAATAAAAATATGCATAGCAAATAACGAAAAGTAGTTCTTCCTCCATCTTTTTGCCATTCGTCAAGATTTACACCACAGACACAGCTATTAGGAATCATCCATAACTTTGTATTAATTTTCTTGCCACATTTTTTACAATAAAGATTTCTCATAAATCGTCATTCCTTCTTAAAAGCTTAAATTATTGATTAAATTCTTCTAATATCAAACCTGTATCCTTTTTAAAATTATCAGCCCATTCTTTATCACAATAAAAAACAATACCTTCTTGATATCCATCACTCGTAAAAAACAGTTGTTTTCCTATATCTTGCTGTTTAATAATTCTATTTAATTCATCCGCAATACTAGAATCAAACCAATCTCCTTCAACTTCTGCATTAATGTTAAAATGTTGTCCATTCCAATCAAATGAAATACTTCTAGATTCAGTTCCCTCTTCCCAATCAACAAGACTCGTATCTTCTTCTATATTTATAAAATTTAGTTCTTCTCTATCTAAATATGAAACACCAATCAAAAAATTTTTATACATATTTTCAACATCAAATATTTCTACGTCGAAAGCATAAACTCCATTTTCAGATGGCTTCCATGTCGTATTTTCATAATCTATATTACTTTTTCCAAGCGCAGTTAATAAATCTGCAGCTTTATTAAATTCTATCTCAAAAGGTGTTCCTTATATCTTTGTTCATAATCATAAACTAACTCATCACTAAGTCCCTTAAGACCATATTGTCTAAAAATAATTGATAATTCTTTATATGATTTCTCCATTTCAACCCCTCCTCTATAAAATTCTTGACTACTACAACCACAAAGTAATAAAGAAATAGTTATTGGGTATAGTAATAATTTCTTTACAATACAA
>CAUWJW010000351.1:0-3344 GCA_963558985.1 uncultured Clostridia bacterium
CCTGTAATATAGAGCCACCCTTGCGGATCCATAAAACCCAAATCGCCCGTATGAAACCAGCCTTCTGAATCCAACACTTCTTCTGTTGCCTCGGGCATGTTATAATATCCCAGCATCACGTTGGGTCCTTTGTACACAATCTCGCCGATCCCCTCTTCATTTGGACTCTCAATGCGCACCTGACCTTCAGGTATGACTTTTCCTACTGATCCTGATTTTCTATACTTTTCATCTCCGTCAGGCGTTCCTGCAATGATCGGTGCAGTCTCTGTCAGTCCGTATCCCTGTGCTACTTCCAGGCCAAGGTCATGAAATCCACGCAGAACTTTTGGATCAATCCCTGCTGCACCTGTAATAATCATGCGCAGCCTCCCGCCAAAGTTGTCAGAAATATCCCGAAACAGCTTCTGCCGCTTGTCTACACCGATCTTCTGCAGCGATCGGTTCAGCTTGACAGCAGCTTTCAAAGCTTTCGTGCGGCCGGTCTTTTCTGCCTGCTTCCACAGTTTTTCATAAATGGACTCAAAGATTAGAGGCACGCCTACCAGAATGCTGGCCCGGGCTTCCACCATATTCTTTGTCACATATTTTAAACCTTCAAAAAACGCAATGGAACCTCCCTGATAAAGCACTGTCATAATATCCACTGTAGATTCAAAGGTATGATGAATCGGGAGGATTGATAACGTTCTGTCGTCTTTACCGATACGGACAATTTTACTGATATTCTTAATGTTTGAAACCAGGTTTCGATGACATAACATCACCGCTTTCGGCACGCCGGTAGTCCCTGATGTAAACAGCATAATGCTCCTCCTGTCAGGATCAATCTGTGCCTGCAGATAGCGGGTATCTCCTCTGGAAAGAAGCTTTCTTCCTTCATACAGAAGGCTGTCCATATCTTTTTCATCAAAAGGAATCTCTTCATTGCGATACAGCTCAAATTTTAATTTCACCGGAATATCCAGATCTTTTATCCGTTTCTCGTGTGAGGATCCGTATAGAATTCCTTTGCAGTCTGCTGTGCGTACCAGATTTGTGATTTCTTTGCTGCTCAGTTCTTTATCCAGCGGCACCACAGTGCCGACCCCGTTGACAACTGCAAAATAGGATAAGATCCATTCGTAAGAATTTTCTCCAATGATGGCAATTCGTTCTCCCAAAAGTCCCAGATCAATCAGCTTCGTTCCCAGTGCGTTCATATCTCTTTCCAGCTTTTGATAAGTGATCTCATGGTACTTTCCGCCTTTCTCCTTTTTAATAAGAAAGGCCGGCGCTTCACGATACTCCTGTGCCCCTGTCCGGATCAGATCCCGAAGCGTGGCAAGCTGGCGCACCTCATACAGTGGCTGTGCTGTTACGGTCATTTTTATCTCCTCCCATCTTTTGTGCAAAATACAGTCTGTTGAACATTATACTATATCTGTAAAGAAAAAGGTTCTCTTTTTATTGCTTTTCTCTCCTTTATATGTTACCGTAATTTAGCTGATATTATTTCAAACTATCATAAATCAGTGCCTGTACACTGAGAGAAAGGATCTTACATTGTTATGAAAAAACGGTATTCGGATCAGTTTGTAATTGGATTTGCACTTTTTTCGATGTTTTTCGGAGCCGGAAATATTATTTTCCCTCCTCATATCGGTATGGGGGCAGGCAGTGAGTGGTTTACCGGCTTTCTGTGTTATTATATATCTGACATCGGACTTGCGATTATTGCTATTTTTGCACTCATCAAAAGCGGAGGTGAACTTTCCAGAGTTACAGAACATATAGGCACTGTGCCGGGAGAGATCATGGTTTCTGCCATTATCTTGTGCATCGGACCGTTTATTGCGCTTCCCCGCACTGGAGCTACCACTTATGAAATGTTTGTAATTCCTGTGTTCGGCAACATATCCCCGATAATTCCTACAGCTGTTTTTTTCCTCATCATCCTTTGTCTTACGATACGGGAATCGGCTGTTGTAGATATTATTGGAAAATTTCTTACCCCGGCTTTATTTCTGGGTCTGCTTATTTTGATTTTCTGCGGAATTTTTTCTCCCATCGGACCGATTTCAGATGAACCTATGATGGATAATGTCATTACAGATGGCATCAATGCAGGATATCAGACTATGGATGTCCTGGCTGCCATGATTTTTGGCATCATTATTGTAAAGTCAGTCACGGAGAGAGGTTATTCGGAGAATAAGCTAAAATACAAAGTAGTTCGCAATGCCAGTCTGATTGCAGCCGTCGGCCTGCTGGTTGTATACTGCGGTCTTACTTATCTGGGTGCAACTGCTTCTACCATTTTTGAACTGAATATTAACCGCTCCCAGCTGATTCTGAATATTACGCAGCTGCTTATGGGACGGGGCGGTGTAATTGTTTTAGGCATTGTGGTTACCTTAGCCTGTATTACAACCGCGGTAGCGCTTGTCAGTGCCAGCGCAGACTACTTTTGTACGTTATCCAAAGGCCGTCTGGACTATAAGCTTTTGACAGCCATTATATGTATCTTCAGTGCTGTTGTATCCACTTTTGGAATTGAGCAGCTGGTGGCTCTGGCTTCACCTGTTCTCAGCTTGATTTACCCCGGTGCCCTGACACTGATTCTGCTCTCTTTTTTCTCTTCCCGTCTGTCCGATTATATCATACGGGGAGCTGTGCTGGGGGCAATTCTGGGAAGTCTGTGTGAAATTGCATACGGCTGGGGAGCTCCGCTGTCCTTTGTGCCGTACCTTCCTCTCTTCCATTTTGGGTTCGGCTGGGTAATCTTTGCTGTTATACTTGGAATTTGCGGAGGTCTTTTCTTCCGTAAGAAAAAATAATTTTATTTATAGGATTAAAAAAGGAGATGAATATTATGAGTACACATATCAATGCAGCCAATAAGGGTGATATTGCAGAGAGCATCCTTCTTCCCGGCGATCCTCTCCGGGCAAAATATATTGCAGAAAATTATTTAGAAAGCCCCCGCCTGTATAATGAAGTTCGGGGGATGCTTGGCTACACCGGCCGCTACAAAGGAGTTCCTGTCTCTGTTCAGGGAACCGGTATGGGTATGCCTTCCATGGGCATTTACTCCTGGGAACTGATTACAGAGTATGATGTACAGAATCTGATTCGAATCGGAACTGCCGGCTCTTTTCATGAAGGAATCAAAATCAAAGACATTGTAGTAGGAGTTGCTGCCTCTACAGACTCTAATTATATCCACGCTTTTGATGTTCCCGGAAACTATGCGCCATGTGCAAGCTATGAACTGCTTTCTAAAGTTCGTGATGCTTCCCAGATGCTTGATATTCCTTTCAAGGCTGGAAATATTGTTTCCTGTGATGTCTTTTACGAATTTG
>CAUWJW010000352.1:0-3114 GCA_963558985.1 uncultured Clostridia bacterium
AAAAAATAAAATTGCTTAAATTTTCAGGAAAGATTTTTGGTATTGGCGCAACGGTAGAGATATTACATTTCATGGAATACTTAAAGCGAGGAAAAAAATGAAAAGAAAAAAAATAACAGTATTTACTCCAACATATAATCGTGCATATTGTCTTCATAAATGTTATGAAAGTATGAAAAGACAAACAAGTAAAGATTTTGAGTGGCTGATTATTGATGACGGATCTTCTGATGGGACAAATGAATTGGTAAAGGGGTGGATAAAAGAAGAAAAATCTTTTCCAATCCGTTATATTTTTAAAAAAAATGGTGGAATGCATACTGCCTATAATGTGGCATATGAGAATATTGATACGGAATTAGCCATGAATATTGATTCTGATGATTATCTGACAGATACAGCGATAGAAGATATATTAAATTTTTGGAAAAAAAATAAAAAAGAGAATGTAGGAGGGATTTATGCCTTAGACCAATATGAAAATGGAGAAATTATTGGCATTTCATTTCCGGAAGATTTAAAAGAATTTCATGGCTGGGGATATAAAACGATTTTTTATAAAAGCAATGGAAAAAAGAAGCAGTTTGTAAACCGTGGAGATAAAAAATTTATAGGCGTGACAGATGTTATTAAACAGTATCCTCCTATTCCTGTCTTTGAAGGTGAAAAATATCACAGTTTGTATTATAAGCAACATTTGATTGAGCGTGATTACACTATCCTGATTATGAATAAGCCGGTATGTGTTGTCGAATATATGGAAGATGGAAGTTCAAATAATCTGTATTCACAATATATAAATAATCCAAAAGGTTTTTGTGATGAACGGCGGTTTGTAATGAAATATGCCCCTACAATAAAATTGAAGTTTGAGGCAGCAGTGCATTATGTTGCAGAAAGTATGATTGCTAAAGATAGTTGTTATATTCAAAATTCCACCAATAAGCTGTGCACAATTTTTGCTACACCTGCAGGCTTTCTTTTGTATTTGCTTATAAGAGGAAAAACAAAAGCAAACAGATAGGTTTAAAGAGAGGTATAGTGGTTCAGGGAGAGAAAAAATGAAAATAGCAATTATAGTGCCGTATTTTGGAAAAATGCCAAATTATTTCCAATTATTTTTAAATTCGTGCGCTTCAAATAAAAAATTTGACTGGTTGATTTTTTCGGATGACAAGACAAATTATGATTATCCGGAAAATGTACATTTCATTCATATGACTTTTCGGGAGTGTCAAGAGATAGTACAGACCAAATTTGATTTTCAAATTGAACTTAGACGACCGCAAAAATTATGTGATTATAAATGTGCCTACGGCTTGATTTTTGAACAGTTTTTGCAAGATTATGACTGGTGGGGACATTGTGATTTAGACCAGATATTTGGTGATCTAAAGGCTTTTATTACAGATGATATGTTGAGATCTTATGATAAAATTGGTTCACTTGGTCATTTAACTTTATATAGAAATACGTTAGATAATTGTAAGGTATTTATGAGTCTTTTGAACGGGAGAAGTAGATACAGAGAAGTTTTTGAGTCGCAAAAAGGATGTGCTTTTGATGAGTGGCTGCCAGATAATATAAATGAAATTTATATAAACTCAGGACGACCAATTATGCTTGAAAATATGGGAGCAGACGTCAATTCATACTATACGCAGTTTTCATTGACAACATTTGATCTTAAAAAAAGAAAATATATACAAAGTGATATAAAAAATTCTATTTTTATGCTTGAGAAAGGGAGATTGTTTCAGATATATATCGGCAAGACTGGACTTGAAAAGATAGAATACCCATATGTTCATTTGCAAAAACGAAAGATGAAAGATATAAGATCTGATTTTAGTGCAAAAGATTATTATATTATACCGAACTGTTTTGTAGATAAAACGAATAATCCTGGGAAATTATTGTTGAAGAGTAAAAAATGGAAAGTATTAAACTATCAGTATTTTAAAGTGAAAGCACAAAGTTTTAGATATAGACTGAAGAGTGGAGACTGGACATTTTCCAGTGTTTTTAAAATGTAAATCATTTTGAAAATCATGATATATAATTTAACAGATATGGTATTTAAAAGCTTTGTGATGAAAATGGAGAAAAAGTTTTAAAGCTAGAGGATGTATTAATGATTAAAATTTTATTTTTAATTCACGATTTATCAGTCGGAGGAGCAGAAAAAGTATTAATAAATTTGGTAAATAATATGGATACAACGAGATTCGATATTACCGTAATGACGTTGTTTGGTGATGGTGTTAATGAGCAATTTCTCTCACCTAAGATAAGACATATTAACTGTTTTAAAAAAGTGGTACCGGGAAATTCTCATCTTATGAAAATATTGTCACCACGTATGCTACATAAATGGTTGATTAAGGAGCAGTATGATATAGAAGTAGCATATTTAGAAGGACCATCTGCCAGAATCATAAGTGGATGTACAAATAGAAATACAAAGTTAGTTTCCTGGATACATATCGAACAAAAGACAAGGAAAAATGCAGCTAGAGCTTTTCGTAATTATAATGAGTCAAATAAGTGTTACAGACAATTCGACCGTATTGTCTGTGTATCTGAAACGGTAAAAAAAGATTTTTGTTCTTTGTATTCCCTAAAGGTTCCTATCGAAGTTCTTTATAATACAAATGAAAGTGAAAAAATAAAAAAACAATCAACGGTTGTTGTTCAAGATGGTATATTCCGTGAAGATGAAGTGAATATAGTTGGTGTAGGTAAAGTTGTTGTTAATAAAGGCTTTGATCGTATGGCGAGAATCTTGAAACGATTGAGAGATAAAGGATATCCTGTACATTGGTATGTACTGGGGATGGGATCTGAGCAAGAAAAAATTGAACGGTATTTACAAGAAAATGGTTTGCAAAAATATTTTACTTTTTTAGGATATCAGACGAATCCTTATAAATATGTTGCCCACTGTGATTTGTTTGTTTGTGCAAGTTTTGCAGAAGGTTTTTCTACAGCAACAACGGAAGCGTTAATTGTGGGTACACCAATTTGTACAGTAGAAGTATCTGGTATGAAAGAAATGCTGGGTAATAATAATGAATATGGTGTTGTGACAAACAACAATGAAGACGCATTATA
>CAUWJW010000353.1:0-3111 GCA_963558985.1 uncultured Clostridia bacterium
CGCATTAATCAGATTTAGCAAGTCTTCTTTACTGTGTTCCTGCAGATAGTCTGTCACATCGCCATGATCCTGATCGGATACAGTGACAATCCGAAAGCAAGAGCAGATATCCTTGATATCCTTTACAATCTTGCCCGCTAAATTCTGGCCGGGTTTGTCGTTATCCGGAAGGATCGTAACTCTTGCACCGGTAAAGTGCCGGGCAAAGTCCTTCTTCCAGTCACTTGTCCCTCCGGCTGTAGTAGCCGTTAAGCCCAGCCTCTTCATGGTCTCCACGTCCTTCTCGCCTTCTACGATATAGACCGGCATTTTCTCATCAACAGCTTTCTTTAGCTCTTTCTGATTGTAAAGAAATCGGTTTTTATTGGGTGCTCCGGGCTTGTATATCCCTTTCTCCACATATCCATACCGGATTTTTTTCCCTTTATAGCGCAGCTTTGAATAAGCATATTGCCCTTCGTCGTCAAAGTAGTCATACATCGCTTCAAGCCCCTGCTGCCATTTGGGTATATCCTTAAAGTCTTCCTCTGCGCTGGGTTTTATAATTAGATCTTCCATAGTCAGCCCGACCGCTTCTACAATCTCCTCTACCTCGCAGCCTGCATGGCAATGCATTAAGATTCTATCTCCTGCATCCGTTATGGTAAGGCTGGCGTTTTTATCTCCATGCGCATGACCAGACCCCGGGCAGTGCACTTGATAGGAGTTTGCGTTTATCTGCCTGCTTACCCTAAAATGTCCCAGCATTTCCCCTAGTTGCACTCTATACCCTCCTTAAATCCAGTAGCCTGTCAACTACATCTTCCACAAAGTATTTATCCCCCTTGACCACTCCGGGGATTTTGTCCAGCCCCTCTACAAGGTCTCTTGCCCATGCGTCTTTTTTCTTCATGCACCGGGCAACACCGGCCTTTGTTATAAACGGGCTGCCCCCTGTAAACTGCAGAAACGCCTTTAACACTGCTTTTCTTTCCATCTCTTCAACTCCTTTCTTAAACTTTGCTACTTGTACTTTACAGTCTGAAAACCGGCTTAGTCCTCTTCCTGAATGATGATGTCCTCTACACGAGCATTAAGCGCCCGGGCAAGCTTGCCTATTGGCAGCGGGTCAATGTCTCGTTTATAGCCAGTATGTATAGTTGCCTGACTGATTTCTGCTTTTCTGGCCAGCTCCTTTACCGTTATACAGTTCTTTGCCCTCAGCAGGTCGAGTGCTGCTTTATTCAGTCTCATTTCTTCACCTCCTTTAATTTCGGTTTATCGTTACGCTTTGTCGTTTTCAACGATATAATATAACGACATTTCGGTATTGTCAATATTATTTTATATTTTGTCGTATATTTTTTATTGTTTTTTGTTTTGTCGTGATTTATAATGTTTTTATCGTGAAGGAGGATCTTGTATAGAAAATGAGTTTATTGACCAAGTTAAATGAATTGATGGAAGAAAAAGGGATTAATAAAGCCCAATTATCCCGAGATACTGGAATACCATATACAACTATTTCAAGCTTATACCATAAAGGCTATGAAAACATCAGACTTTCTACTTTACAGAAGCTTGCTGACTATTTTGACTGCTCGTTAGATTACCTCGTAGATAATGAAGTTCAAGCAAATTGGAGTTTTAATGATGCAACAAAATACCTAGAGAGCCACGCCGATACCATCGCCGCCCATTTTGATGGGGAAGAATTCACAGAAGAACAACTTGAAAAGATTAAAGCTTTTGCGGCTTTTATAAAGTCGGAAGACAAATACACCGACTAACCAATATCTTTACCAAGGCAGCCGAAAGGACGTGCTGCCACCCGCTCTGAGTCTTGCGGAAGGGGGTGGCATTTATGGTTACATACACAGATCTATTCCAGTTTATCATCATGCTTTGCGCAGTTGCTAGTCTGGCCTTATATGCCCATAAAAAATAGCCGTCCTGCTCTGGGAAAGCTGACGGCTATAAGCTAATGTTTCACCGGGGCGGGTGAGCTGCATTCACCTTACCGGCTGTCTTGTTAAGTATATTATAGCAAATATATCAAGTAAGTCAATTAAAACAAAAGGCTGCACCCCAAAGAGGTAACAGCCGGTTGTCAGAACTGCAATAAATACAGTACTAAGTAGCACTAATATTGTATCATTGCAGCCCTGAAAAGTCAAAGTTTTAAGGGTATTTTTGTACCCGGAAAGGAATGGTACAATATGGGAATCAGAAAATCTTTTACTTATAACGGTAAGCGGCATTACATACGAGCCAAAGACGAGACAGACTATGAAGTCAAGAAAGCGCTGCTGATCAAGGAACTGGAAGAGGATAAGCTTATTGAAAGCAACATGCTTGTAAGAGACTGGGCGGCAGAATGGCTGAAAACGTACAAAAGCGGCTCCTGCAGCGAGAAAACTTATAAGGACTATGTACGCAGGCTTAAAGCTTATATCCTGCCTGAGATTGGTCATATCAAGCTGAAAGACGTAAAACCGGTACATCTGCAGCGGATAATGCAGAATGTCCGCTGCATGAGCCAGAGCCGCATTGATAAAATATATCAGTGCCTTGGCCAGATTTTCATTGCAGCGGAACAAAATGATCTAATCGCAAAATCTCCTGCCAGAGGACTACAAAAGCCAAAGGGCTACAGCGGCACGCACAGAGCCATTACAGACGATGAGAGAGCCGCCATATTGAAAGTGGCCAAGACCCATAAACACGGACTGTGGATTAAATTAATGCTCTTCTGCGGTCTTCGGACAGGAGAGACAGCCAGAGTAAAAGTCTGTCATTTTGACTTTGAAAAGAAACTGCTTTATGTGGACGGCACCAAGACAGAAAATGCACAGCGCACAGTCCCGGTACCTGATGAGATTCTGGAAGAGGTAAAAGCTTTAAGAAAGGATCCGTTTGATTATCTCTTTACTAACGAAACAGGGAGACCGATTCAGCCGCACAACAGAGGGAGAATGTGGAAATCATTTAAAAAGGCGCTTCATGTACAGATGGGCGGCAGTCTCTACAGAGATACCGTTATCCCGCCTTGCATGGTGGCAGATGACCTTGTTCCATATTGTCTGCGGCATACATTCTGTACAGACCTGCAGGACGCAGGAATCCCGATTA
>CAUWJW010000354.1:0-3062 GCA_963558985.1 uncultured Clostridia bacterium
ATCTGAATAAGATGCAGTAGTAATGTTAAATATCAACGATACAGCACACTAGCATCATGTGCTAATATTCTCACATCAGAAGCTAACATTACATTATCTCCGACAGATATTAACCATGGCCAATTTGAATCAATTGGGTGCCCACTATAATACTGAAAATTTTTGCCATGCCTAAATCCATGCGCTTCTAAATATTCAAGTTCACTGATCCCCCTCCCCAACATATTTTTTATGATTTTTTTTAATTTTGTAATCATCGCTTTCCCTTTCTAATCATACGCTTTATTTTTCCTGGAATTTTATGTTCAAATAAAAAAATCATAGAATACCATCTATACTTCCATTGATAAGGATTTTTTTTGTCATCTAAATTTTTTCTGCAATTATATAATCCCTGATAAAAATAATAGTTTGATTCTGCATCGATTTTTCCGAACAGGGGACGATTTTTCAATAACATTTTTTCCAGCGTCTTATTAAAAGCATCTTTTTTCATTGTACTGGTTAATGCACCATCATGCCATCTGTATTCATACAAAATATCGCTGATTGCTACAGCATTGAATTTCGCATAAATACGTTGCCAGTAATCATAATCTTCAACTAAAGTAAAATCCGGATTATATTCTCCAACTTCTTCATATGCCTTTCGGGTGTACATAAAACATGCCCCGACAACATTATGGCCAACGATTTGTTTCTTCCGTTTGTCATCAACCATAATATATTCGATCTCTTCTCCCTCACTATTAATTACTCGGCAGGAAGCAAACACAAACTGAGCATCTTGATTATTTTTTAAGGCATCATACATTTTCTCCAATGCCATTGGCTTAAATTTGTTATCATCTGAAGTCCATGTAAGATAATCGCCTTTTGCTAATCGGAATCCTTTGTTCAAATTTCGTGGAAGCCGTAGATTGTTTTCATTTCGGTAGTAGTAAATTCTTCTGTCCTTACTTGCATATTCCTTGGCAATCGCTGCGGAGGAATCTGTAGAACAATCATCTACAATCAGAAGTTCCCAATTTTTATAAGTTTGTGCCAAAACACTATCTATACTCTCTCTTAGATATTTTTCTCCGTTATAAACAGGAAGTACTATACTGATTAATTCTTCCATACTGTTCCCTTTCTTATATACCAATCTTTAATAAATTTCTTACTTTACAGACTTTCACAAAAGATATCTTCTCCAGCAAAATCCATATGCGATGAACGTTCTTTAAATCTTTTATGTCATCCTTATCAATCGGATATTTATTGATTATATCATTTAAAGTTTCCAAAGCTTGTGTTTTTTCCTTTTTCTTAAGCTCTCTTAGCGCAGTCTGACCATGATACAAACAGGTAAACCATAAATCTATAAGACCTTTGCTCTCAAGTTCAGGAAAATATTCTCTGAAATAATCCTGTCTCTTGCATTTTCCTTCCACTGCATCCAGCCGATTTAAAGAATATTTTTCACCCATGATACTGCCGCTGCGCTGCCAATAATAATATCCCACATAATCAATAATGCTCACATAACTGGCATTACCAATAGCTTGAAAGCTCCAAAAAACATCTTCATGATACTTTCCTTTTTCAAAAGGTATGTTCTCAATTATAGATCTTCTATAAAGTTTATACCATACTGGTTGTTTTAATATTGACTCATCCAGCAATGCTGACTGAGCTTGTCCCTTATTCAAAATGCAGTTGTTTTGCTGCGTCAGCATCCTACTCTTCGAATCATCTTCCCAAACCATTTTTACATTACATGCAGCAATATCACTATGGTCTGTAATAATTGCATGAAGCAATCGCTCATACATTTCTGGTGCAATCCAATCATCAGAATCTATAAATCCAATAAATTCTCCTTTTGCAATCTTCATTCCTGCATTTCGGGCATCTGACAACCCTCCATTTTTTTTATGGATCACCTTGATTCGAGAATCTTTCTCTGCCCATTCGTCACAGATATGTGGACAGTCATCTGGTGAACCATCATCAACTAAAATGATTTCTAAATTCGAATGTGTTTGACAAACTACGCTTTCAATACACCGATCTAATAACTTTTGTACATTATATATTGGAATTATGATACTTATTAAATTTTTACAACTCATGCCTATTCCCTTCAAAATCCAGTAGCTACTTTTATTTGTTGTTTTCCTTATTGTCACTGTAAGATTCCTGATAATATTCATTATCAAGTACCTAATCATATTTCTTTTTCTGAAAACAGTTAGCATATATTTTATATATTATTGGATATAAAATAGGAAGATAGCAAATCATCTTAGCAAGCAATTTCGTTCTTTTATTTAATAAATTAAATTGTTTTTTTTCTCGATAAATCAGTTGATACACATCTTTTTTTTCTTTCTCATATCCCTTATTCATTATTATAGAATTATATACATTAACACAAGTAGCTATATACATCTTTTTTGCAATTTTTTTTATTTCTCCCGGTACTCTATCATATATTATCTGCTTAACTCTTATTGGATCATATATTTTGTTCTCGTTTAATCGAGATCTACTTGCAGAATTATCTCTTATCATATAATGATATGGACAGAAATCCTGATACACCGAAACTTCTGATTCTATAAACAAATAATAATTCATCAATAAATCTTCATTTATCTTAATGCTTGTATCTACTATATTATCATTAAGAATATGCCCAAATAATGATTTATGGAATAATTTATTACATAATCCAGGTTCGACAAAATTACCCTCTAGCAAATCTTTTACAGATGTAATATTATTTTGTAAAACAATACGCCCTGTATTATAGAAATAATGAATTCTCCCATCTTCAAAAACCATTTGGTAACCACAATGTGATATTTTTGCATTATATTGAAGTGCATTATTTAATAATCTTTCATACATCTCTTCGTCAATTAAATCATCTCCATCAACAAATCCAATCCACTCCCCTTTTGCCACTTTGACTCCAGCTAATCTTGCACTTGTTACACCTCCATTTTGTCTATGAACTATTGTCAAATTAGAATATTGATTCTCCAATTTTTTCAATATATCCTTTGTTCCAT
>CAUWJW010000355.1:0-2966 GCA_963558985.1 uncultured Clostridia bacterium
CTTGATTCTGGTTGGTAACACAAATTCAAAACTCTTCATTTTCATTCTCCTTTTACGATGTCTATTCTTCTATTCGCTTTTTATCTGATAGCCCCCACAATTGCCTTCTTTAATCAAAAATATTTTTCCCAGCACATAGTACGCAATGATTGCATATATTGTAGCTCCTCCGGTTGCTGTAACGTATTGGAATACCGGAGAACAAACAAGATTAATCGGATCCATAATCAGGTAATAGATAATTGCACCGGATATAAATACTGCAATTGCAACCCAGTTAAATCCTTTCCAGAAACTATATTTTGAGCCGTCACTTTTATCGTATAATGCTCTCATATCCAGACTTCTCTTCCGGAATACAAAGAAATCAATAATCTGAATTGCTATGATTGGACTGTACACGGTACATGCCAGACCTAATATAATGTAAAAATTATTATAAAGTTCGACTGCAAAGAACATTCCTGCAAATACAATGCACATAAATAGTCCGGTTACTTTTGTCCAGCTCATTTTCGAAAATACTTTCCATTGTTTAAAGCCAAGACAAATATTGTATGCTACAATCGCAACTGCCGTAAGATTGGCCATTCCAACCGCAATCAGTGCAATAATGCCCACAGCTTTTCCTCCAATAGGAATCATCCATGTTGTCGGATCTGTGTCGCCGATAAGCAGTGCAGCGGCTACCCCGACAGTTGTCCCCAGTGTCGCACCGAAAACAAGTCCGATTATATTTGGCCAGAAAGCCGCACGTTCTGATTTGCACAGTCTGGCCAGACCACCCATATTAGGCCACCAGGAAAACCCGGCACCGAGGCTGAGTTCAAATGCGATCAGAAAGTTCAGCCAGTCATTATCAAGAGGAGAAATCGGCTCAGCATTCATCAGCACATCAAACCCATAGTCCTTGCCTATAAAACCTATCATGATGATCATCAGTATGATAATCATAGGTGCAAAAATCATATTGAGTTTGTCAAAAAGTTTAGGTCCTTTTACGGCAATCAGCCATACAGTAAACGCTGCCAGAAGGCCGAGTGCAGTCAGAACAGCTCTGCTTGTTACAACCACTCCTGTAATTCCTGCATAAATGGAAAGAATTGACTTTGCTACCATAAAGGAAAAAACTATAATCCAGCTTGCCTGAAATACCGCTAATAAAACCATCAGTGCTTTTGTTCCGTTGCGCCCCAGAAAACTTGCCCCAAGGGTATAATTATCTACTCCATATCGCGCGGCGGGAATAACTGTGGCAAGTATCATAATAAGTACTGCAATAAGATTTCCTGAAATGGACGCAATAATTGAAAGTTTAAATCCTACAAACAGGGATAATGATCCCCCAATCATAAAACACCATGTTGCAAGTGCAAATCCAACAATTACATATGTATATTTTCCAAAACTATATAGTCTGTCTCTGCCCAAAACGGGAAGTACATCAAACTGAGCTTCATTTCCAATGTTTGTATTTTTATCAGCCATGACTCTTCCTCCTTTTCCTAAATTACTCCGGCACCGACAAGAACTACCGGCAAAAACCCTACGAGGGCAACAAGTACAATCCCGATTGCCAAATCCACTTTTGTCATTGCCGGAACAATTCTTGGTGATTCTTCAATCTCGGCAATTCGCTCGAAGAGATCCTGTTCTATCTCAGGGCTCATTCCGGTTTTACCCTGCAGTTGTTTTTTTATTTCTTCTATTCTGGCAGCCATCCTCTTCTTCCTCCTTCTTGCATACGCCTGTTCCAATATCTGTTTAAGAAAAAGGGAGTCAGATTCTCTCCAAGTCTTTTTTATTTAACGACATTGGGGTTAAGGCTCCCTTTTCTTAAACAAAGCTGGCTGTTCTACTCTTGTTCCATGCTTATATTATTTCGCATTTCTCTTCAAGCGTGCTTTTGCCATCAAGCACATCATGCCCTGTACAACTGCATCACCTACGAAACAAGTAGTCTGTGCAGGAGAATCCAGTGTAGGTGCTACACATACAATATCTCCGGCTACTACATTCAAACCTTCAAGATTTCTAAGAACCTTAAGCGCTTCGTTTGAAGACGGTCCTCCGATTACAGGTGTTCCTGTTGCCGGAGCAAATGCAGGGTCTATACTGTCAATATCAAAAGTCAAATATACCGGCATATCACCAATAATGGATTTGATTTTTTCCGCTAATGCTTCTGCTCCAAGCTCCATTGCTTCCGGTGCAAATATGATATTGTATTCCGGGCATTTAATACCGGGCTCCATTTCAAAATCTGTTCTGATATAGCACTGAACAGAATGTTTATCATCAATACAACCCTCTTCCCATAAATCATAAGCAAAATTTGCATGGCTGAAATTACCATTGCTCGGCCATGAATCCTGATGTGAGTCAAAGTGAAGCAGCGCCAGTTTTCCATAAACTTCGCTTGCAGCTCTGACCATCCCGTATGGAATTGTATGATCTCCTCCAAGCGTCATAAGATTGGCGCCTGATTCCAGGATTCTTTTCGCATGTTCATAGCTTTCCTGAAACATAACCTGTGTTGAAAGCGATCCATAATATCCGCCTACATCACCGTAGTCGATAATGTTCGGGCATGCTTTCGCCAACGAAAAGTCTTCTGTATCCCATCTGTGGTTGAATGAAAAAACAGACATGGACACATCTCTCAATCCTCTTGGCCCGATTTTAGCGCCGTTTCTGTAAGTTACACCAGAGTCATAAGGTACACCCATAATAGCAATATCTACATTTTCCAGATCTCGTGTATATGGATAATGATTAAATGTATTGATTCCTACATAGGGAACCGGGATGGTATCAATATCAACTATTTCGTGTACAAAATCTTCTTTAACTTTTAATTCTGCCATTGTGTTCCTCCTTATACCGTTTCTATAACGTGTTTTTTGTTAAGTTAATCGTACAGCTTTGTGTTACACAAACATCAAGTCATTTTTAGAATTTTTTAT
>CAUWJW010000356.1:0-2891 GCA_963558985.1 uncultured Clostridia bacterium
CTAATCCATTTTCTAGTGTGGTTTTTGCACACCAGCCTGTACTCTGCTTTATTTTTTCTGTAGATAAAATCCGTTGGGGCGGATCTGCAGTGCGAAATCCCTCAAAAATAATCTTAGGATTCTCCACGCCCACTTTGCTGCCTATTAGCTGCACTAATTGTAAAATGCCTATTTCTTCTTGTGTTGCCACATTATATGCACTCCCATCTAATGCCGCTTTCTGATTCATAAGCGCCAAAACTGCACTGCAGCTGTCTTCATTAAACAGAAAGGTACGTTTTGTTGTCTTTGCATTATTTAACAGCTTAACCGCTCCATCTTCCAAAAGTGATGTAATAATATGAGGGATGATATGTTTAGGGTACTTTTCATTTTTACTGTATACATTTGCAAAGCGTATAGAACAGCCCCGTATGAGTCCTTTGTCGACTGCATCTTTTATGAAAAACTCCGTCATTAGTTTTCCCACAGCATAACTTGTTCTCTGGCTGTGTTCTGCTGTTGCCAAAGAAATATAGCAATCCTCTTTTACACCGCCCTCTTCAGCTGAATGCATGGAATATACTTCTGAAGTGGAGCAGTTGATATACACTTCTGCACCAACTCTGACAGCTTGATCCAAAAAAGATTTCATCCCCAAAACATTGGTGGAAAAGGTATCCCCTACCTGATAAAAATACTCTGTGTGTACAACAGCAGCACAATTGATATAATAAACTGCTTCATAGTTCGGCTTCCTCTCCTGTACATAATTCTCCAAGGTCTTCATATCCACATCATCAGTCAAGTCTGATTTAAAAAAAGTAAACGAGGACAATTCCAAAAGATCCTGAATCGTCTCTTGTGAAGAGGCAAAATAATTGTCAAACCCTATAACACTATGTCCTGTACCCGTTATCTGTCTTGCCAGTTCATTTCCTGTCATTCCTGCCACACCGCTGATTACATACAATATCTTCAATTGTTTTCCCTCCTTTTCTCTCATATCCCCCTTGCCAAACGCTCCTTGTAAAAAGAATGGATTTCCTCTGTATATAAGGATTGTTCTGCCTCAATATCGTATGAAACAGCGCAAAACTCCATAGACTCTGTCTTTGTATCAAAAATGCCGTATTGCGCACGCTTATTGTGATTCCTGGGTTGTCCCACAGAACCTGGATTGATAAATACCGTTTTCTTTCGGTTTCTCATAGCCGAGCAGTCTACCTCATAATAGTTTTCAAAAAAATGAGGTCGATGAGAATGCCCTGAAAAAACAAAATCATATGCTCTGTAACCTTCTCCCTGCATGCCGGGAGCAATCTCCTTCCAAAACGGATCCTGCAAGCTGCCATGAATGAACAAACATCTGCATCCCTCGGCTTCCCAGTCATAAAACCCATTCCTGCTCATACGCTGCAAATACTCTATGGTCTCTACGGTTAAATTCTTCTTTGTAAATACCGAACAGTCAACTCCCCTTTGCGATGCAAAGCGATCAGTCTCATTAGCAAATAATGCTCGCTCGTGATTCCCCCAAAGGCTACAGCAAAGTTTTAATTCTAGCTGACGGATTAACGCTACAGTTTCATTTGGTCGCATCCCATAATCAATCAAATCTCCTAAAAAAGCTATTTTATCAAAAGATTTTTTGTCTGCATCTTCCAATACTGCCCGAAGGGCTGTCAGATTTGAATGGATATCCGCTAACAGTAATATTCTCATTGTCAGATTCCCTTCGTTTATTTTTCTTTCTTACTGTTGTCTTGTGAAATCGGTACCAGTGAAAGAATTTCTTTGATAGACATGCACATCGCATCTGCTTCCTTTGATCGTCCGTTTTCCAGTATTATCTTTGCTGCCTTCTGCATTGCAGGAAAAGCTGCTCTCAGCAAATGGTTGGCATGTATCACTAAATTAGCACCCTGTTTTTGAAATTCTATCTCTTTAACTGTATTGTAAGTCGTAGGTACTAATACAATCGGGGTTGCTTTATCCTCTTTTCTGAATCGGCGGCAAAATTCAAAAATCTCATCCGGTTCTTTGGCTTTTGAATGAATCATGATTCCGTCTGCACCGGCTTTTACATAAGCAAATGCCCGTTTCAGCGCATCTTCTATTCCGCACTCCAATACCAAACTCTCAATTCTGGCTATAATCATAAAACTGCCTGTACGGACAGCATGTTTCCCTGCTGCAATTTTTCGGCAAAACACCTCTATATCTTCTTGCTGCTGCTCCACTGTAGTTCCCAAAAGAGAGTTGCGTTTCAGCCCTTTTTTGTCTTCAATAATGACAGCAGATACCCCCACACGCTCTAATGTTCGGACATTATAAGTAAAATGCTCAATTTGTCCGCCGGTATCGCCGTCAAAAATAATAGGCTTTGTTGTTACCTCTAAAATTTCATCTACAGTTTGAAGTCTGGAAGTTAAGTCCACCAGTTCAATATCCGGTTTTCCCTTTACCGTTGAATCGCACAAGCTGGAAACCCACATGGCATCAAAGGATTTGATTCCCTCATCTGTATCTGCGGACGTATACTCTGCAATCAGTGCACTGAGCCCATCATGCACTTCAATGGCATTTATCAGTTCCCCACTTTGGAGCTGATATTTCAATCGCTGCCGTCTTGTTTCAGGGAATCCCAATTTATCCTTTAAAGAACTGTTTAAGACTTCGAGGCTGTTTTTCTCATAATACGGATATTCTACTAACTGACCTCCCCATTTTTTTAATGTCTGAATAACTGCTTCTCGGATGGGCGCCTGATAGCCTGTTTTCCAATTATCACCGTGAACCACATAGTCCGGTTTTAATTCTTCTAAAATTTCATCATAGTAAATGTCATTTTGCACGACAACCCTATGGATTCCCTTTATATTCTGAAGGATTCTTTTTCGTTCCTCTAT
>CAUWJW010000357.1:0-2692 GCA_963558985.1 uncultured Clostridia bacterium
CGGATTGGAACATTTACGGATCATATACAGTGAAGATACTCCCCTGATAAGAGAACTGAAACATATGGTCAAAAATATATCACAAAATAGAGAAAGTGACATTCGGCTTCTTCTTGATTTTGCAGAGAGGAGCTACTGTGAAGATATCCGTAATTTTGTTCGGGTATATGTAATTTGCCGGACAACGGGTGGGAATCTTGAACATGTTTTAAGAAATACAACTGAAATTCTCGTAGATAAAATCAATATTGAGAGAGAGATTAAAACACTGACTGCACAAAAAAAGTTTGAAGGAAAAATAATCAGTGCGATGCCTGTTCTTGTAATTCTATTTTTGAATTTTTTTTCCCCGGAATATTTACTTCCTTTGTATACGACACTGGCGGGGAGATTTATTATGACCGCAGCGATTCTGGGAATTGCGGGAGCATTCTATATGATAGAGAAAATGACAGATATTGAGGTGTAAAGTTGAAAGCAATTGATCGGTACTGTGCAAGATTAAAAGAACGCTATGAGAAGCTGTATAATGGACAGGACTGTAAAGAACGTGTAGAAAAGGATATAAAAGAAATTTTTACAAAAGGGGTATTTGCAGCAAGTGCGCTGCTAATCGTTATTTTGCTCAGTGTAATAACGACAATACAGCATAATGAAGGTCTTATCATGAACTCTGCCGGAGAAATTGCACAAATCGTTCGACCGGATAAAGGAGAGGACGCTTTCGCTATGGAACTGGAAGTAGACATTAAAAGCAAAGAGGGCATCGTAAAAAAGAAATATCAAATAACTGTAGAGCCTGTAGGAAAGGAGGAAGACAGGACAGCAGGTACTCTGCCGGAACACGGTGAGGAGGAGAAGATCGAAGAAAAGATACGGAATCTGCTCGGAGAAATCAATGAAAATACAGAAAAGAAAATGATATTACTTCCGGGGAAACTGGACACAGGGGAAACTTTATCCTGGAAAAAGGCAGAGAGCACAACACCGGTGTTATATCTGACCATGGCAAGTGTATTGTTGCTTCTGGGATACAAGACACGATTCTATCGAGTAGAAAGAGAGGAGAGAGAAGCAAAACAGTCTATTATTCGTGAATTGCCTGAGTTTATCAATAAGCTGGTACTTTTGCTCAATGCAGGAAGTGTTTTAAATACAGCATTTATCCAAAGTGTAGATGATTTTCAGAAAGGAGGGCGAAAAAAGAGTTATTTTTATGAGCAGCTGGCTCAGATTTGCAGAACAGTTGAAGAAACAAACGGCGTTCTTCATGATGAGTTAAAAGCTTTTGCCAAAAGAAGCGGGGTAAGGGAATTAATGAGAATCACAAATATCATAAGTGACAATATCAGTAAAGGTGCAGATTTGTCTAACAAACTCAGGGAAGAAAATGACCTTTTGTGGTTTTCCAGAAAACAGCAGTCAGAAGAAAAGGGGAGGCTGGCAGAGACGAAACTGACTCTGCCGCTGATGATCCTTCTGCTCGTATTGATTATGGTGACAATTGCGCCGGCACTAATGGAAATATAAGGGGGATAAGATGAAGAAAAGAAAAAAACGGGTACAGAATAATAAAAAAGGTATGGAAATGGTTCAAGTAGCTATTTTAGTTGCAATTGCTATCATTTTAGGATTAATTTTTAAAAATGAAATAACGGCTTTTGTGAATAAAACTTTTGAAAATCTGAATAATGGATTTTAAAAATAAAAAAGGTACGGCTATGGTAGAGGCTGCCCTTGTTTTCCCTATTGTGATTCTTTCTGTGTGCGGAGTGATTTATATGTTGATTTTTTTCTATGAGACAGCAGAAACTAGGGCAGCTATGCATACCGTACTGAAGGCCGAAAGCGGGAAAACCACGCATACCGTTACCTATCTTACACCAATTAGCACAGATTTTTCAGTCTATCGAAAAAACAGGAAATTATACTGTGAGACAGAAAGAAAATTCTCTCCGGCAGGAATACTGGGGGAACAGACAAAACGGATGCGTGCAGAGAAATATATAGATGATGAAGCACAAAGAATCCGCTATCTGGATTTTGTAGAAAAAAAGGAGAAACAAAAGGGTGAATAAGAAGGGAATCACATCTGTATTTCTAGTGTTTCTTTTAGCAGCAATGATTGCCTTGACTATGGCTTTTGCTGCAGCTGCTAAACATGTTGCATTCCTTAGCTATGGAGATGGGCTGCTGAATCTTGCGGGCAGGTCGGTTTTATCTGAATTTGATTTAAACTTAAAAGACCGATATGGTTTATTTGCATTTGAAAAAAGCGGAAATGAAATCAAAAGAGATATAGATTATTATACTGCATATTCCTGCAATCAGGAGTCAGAGCTTCGTTTCAGCAAAATGGAGATTGAATTGGAGTCATATTCGCTTGGGAATACAGAAATTTTAAAAAAACAGATTCTGGATCATATGAAGGCAGAAATTGGCATTACGTTGCCAGAGCATAAAAGGGATCAGACGGCTTCGGATAAGAGGAAAAAAGATCGTACATTGAGAAATGATCTTATCATTCGTACTTTGCCTTCTGCACCGCTTAAAAAAAGTGAACCGGGATTTGTCCAGCGGATCGAGGAAATAAAATCAAAGATGGGGGAGCTGGAGAAAGTTTTTCAGCAAAATACAGAAACATATCTGGTGAATCAATATATTCTGAGGCATTTTAAAAGCCTTACGGGAG
>CAUWJW010000358.1:0-2673 GCA_963558985.1 uncultured Clostridia bacterium
AGAGAATCTTATTATGTTACCCTATGGTGATAACTGGGAATTTACAGAGCAAGTGAAAAAAGTAGATGGGGACTGTTTTGCAAACTTAAATTTAGCACAAGATATGAAGAAGGAGCCTAAAGTAACAGTAGTAGAGACTCTAGATGGAGAAGCGATTTTAAAAGATATTTTATCTGCATCAGAGAAGGAATAGGGGGTAAGACAAATGGAATCATTATCAAAAAAATTACATCAGATTCAAACCAAAACGGCACCAGTTAAAGTGATGATCTTAGGACTGGGCAGCGTGGGAAACTATTTTTTAGATTATTTATGCAATCTTTCAGAACCGAATATCGAGATTATTGTGGTAGGACGAAATCGGGATAAGATGGAGAAGGATGTTAATATCATAAAAGTGGCTTCTAATATACGAGGGCAGTTGAGGAGTAATATCTTTATAGAAAGCGGATGCGATTTTAATTATATAGACAACCTTAAGCATGTAATGGAAAAATACCATCCGGATTTTATTGTAAATACCAGCAGGGCATTTTCCGGATTAAAATACGGAAGCCTTTCTTGGAAGAATTTACGAGCCTATGGAATCTGGTCTCCACTGGCAGTAAAGTATCTTAAGAATATTATGAAGGCAGCAGAGACGGCAGTTCCCGAAGCCATTGTAATCAATACATCCTATTCGGATGTAACTATTCCTTGGCTTAAGAGTGCAGATTGGGCATATCCGGATTTTGGAAGTGGAAACCTAAACCATTTGATTCCAAGAATACGTTTTGCAGCAGCAGAACTAAAAGGTATTTCGGATTTTTGGAATATAGATGTTACTGTAGCAACGGGGCACTTTCACGATGTAGTTATCAGTAAAGAAGGACAAAATGAAGGAATATCACAGTTGATAAATCTTTCTTATCAGGGGAAATCATTGACCTTTGAAGAAAGTGCACTTCTTGAAAAATGTAGGATTCCGATGCCTACAGATGCAAAGCGAAATATGATGAATGCTTCCAGCAACCTGGAAATTATTCAAGGCATTTTAGAGGCCATTAGAGAAAAGGAGATAAGAAAACTGCATATACCAGGCGCCGCAGGAAAAATAGGAGGCTATCCGGTGATAATTGACTGCAAAGGAACTAATGTAAGGGCATATATTGACGAAAGTATTTTTTCAATGAAAGATATGGAACTAAAAAATAAGCTTTCCATTCAAAAAGATGGGATCGAAAAAATAGAGAACGGAAAGATTTTTTATACTGATGACTTGTTGGAACGGGTGAAGGATGTATTTCACACAAAGCTGCCCAAAGCAGTGGCATTAGAAGATAGTGATGAAGTAGCAGAACTGATTATTGAAGAAATTATTAAAAAGAATATTTAGAGGGAAACGTATGCGTGCTAAAGATTTTTTAGATGAGATACAGTCTTTTGGCGTTAATTTTTTTACAGGAGTACCGGATTCTCTGCTGACTCCGTTTCTTAATGAGATCCTAAAAACAGAGGTGAACCATATAGTGGCGCCAAATGAGGGGATAGCAGTATCATTGGCAGCAGGGCACTATCTTTCTGCTGGGAATGTGGGCTGCGTTTATTTACAAAACAGTGGACTCGGTAATATTTTTAATCCGGTCTGCTCTTTGACGCATAAAAAAGTTTATGGAATACCGGCTCTGTATGTAGTCGGCTGGAGAGGGGAACCGGGAGTGAAAGATGAGCCGCAGCACCTTTTTCAGGGGAAAATTACATTAGAAACTTTAAAACTGTTGGAAATTAAGTCCTTTTCTTTGGATAGGGATACAAAGAAAGAAGATCTGCATGCAAGATTAACTGAGGGGTTTTCTGAACTGGCGGCAGGAAATTCTGTGGCTTTGGTAATACGAAAAGGGTTTTGGGATAAAGAGGAGCCATGTTCTGTTCAAAATACTTTTGAGGTAGGAAGGGAAGAAGCCATCGAATGTATTACAGAGCAACTGAGTAGATGTGTGTTTTTTTCAACAACCGGAAAGATTTCAAGAGAATTATACGAAATCAGAGAGCGGAGAGAACAGTTGCACAGCCTTGATTTTTTGACAATCGGATCTATGGGTCATTGTTCATCAATAGCGCTTGCAGCTGCACAGGGGCAGCCAAAGAAGCAGATTTGCTGTTTGGATGGAGACGGTGCAGCATTGATGCATATGGGAGCCATGGGACTGATAGGTGCACAGAAACCGGATAATTTGATTCATATTGTACTGGATAATGAAATGCATGAAACAGTAGGGGGTGTTCCCACTATTTCAGGCTCTATCGACTTTGGTTCTGTCGCAAAGGCTTGTGGCTATTCGCATGTATATTATGGAGAATCTTTAAGTGAGCTGAATCAGATTTTGGCAGAAATAAAGACAGCTGCAGCTGGATTAACTTTTGTACACTTTAAAGTTAAAAAGAGTACGCGCACCGATCTGGGACGGCCGAAAGAGTCACCTAAGGAGAATATGAATCAGTTTGTAGAACAGTTAAGGAGAAAAATATGAAGACGGTGTACATGTGCTTTTCTACAGATATTCTGCATAGCGGGCATATCAATATTATTGAGCAGGCGGCGAAACTGGGGGCGATTACAGCAGGAGTACTGTGTGATGAATGTGTAGAAATTTATGAGAAATATCCGATTTTGCCAATAGAGGAACGAAAAAG
>CAUWJW010000359.1:0-2666 GCA_963558985.1 uncultured Clostridia bacterium
CTGGCCACTGCGCCGAAAAAGGCTCCGGCTGTCCAGGATGTGATACACACGCACATGACGCCGTAAATATAATATTTTCCCACTTTTCCTTCCTGCATGCTGATCAGAGCAAAGGCTTCATCTGTAATGGAAAAGGAGATTACACATTTCTCCGCCCTGGTAATCTCCGGATCCAGCTTCTGCGACAGAGACAGCGACATCAATGCATACCGCAGATTGATAACAAACTGTGTCAGCGCCATCTCCAGATAAGGCGCTGCTGCTGCAATCACTGTCAGCCCCGCAAACTGCCCTGCTGATGTAAGATTTGTCAGCGAGATCAGCGTCGCGTTCAATGGCGTAATGCCACCTGCAACTGCAGCCATTCCAAAGGTAAACCCCACTGCCAGATAGCCTGCGCAAATGGGGATCGCATCTTTCATTCCTCTTGCAATTTCACTTCTCATACTTACTTGTTTTCATTCCTTTCCTGACATCTATTTTATCATAGAAATCCTTTCTCCCCAAGGTTGAATTTTTATCAAAACTATGATATCGTTTTTTATATATAACCGGAGGTACGTATGAACATTACACAAGCAATTGATAAACGAAAGTCCAGAAGAACCTATCTGCCCACACCTATCCGGCCTGAAAATATTGCACTTTTAAAGAGCAGGATTGAAGAATATAATCAGCGCTCCGGCCTGACCATGCGATTTATGGAAAACGGAGCCTTTGCTTTTTCCGGTCTGAGAAAAAGCTATGGCATGTTCAAGGGCGTCCAGTCCCTGTTCATTATGAAGGGACTCAAAGGTGCGTCCAACTTAAAGGAGAAAATAGGATATTACGGTGAACTGCTGGTGCTGGAAGCCTCTGCACTGGGGCTGGGAACCTGCTGGGTCGGCGGCACCTTTGACCGCTCCGGCATCCGCATCGGCTCTGAAGAAGAGCTCGTCTGCGTGATTACAGTAGGAAATGTACCAAAAGAAGAATCTTTCAGAGAGCGCCTCATTTGCAAGGCCATCCACCGCAGAACAAAATCTATCGAAGATATGTGCCGGGTTTCAGGGAAATCGCCTTTCTGGCTGAAGCAGGGAATGAAGGCAGTTCAAAAAGCGCCTTCTGCCAGAAACACACAGAAGGTTTCCTTTGCTTACGAAGACGGGGTCTTGCGGGCATCTGTCCCTGACACTTATAAGTTTGACCTGGTGGATCTGGGAATCGCCAAGCTCCATTTTGCCCTTGTAGCAGGCGGCTCCTTTGAACAGGGCAATCCCGGAAAGTACCACCCTGCAAAAACCGACTAAAAAAGACGGCTGTCTGTACCTCTCCTTCCTGCAGGAGGCGGTACAGCAGACCGTCTTTTCTGATTGCATTTTGTGTCTTACAGCTTCTCTGCCCACTCTGCTTCTTTAAATCCGGTGAGTACAACATCACCGTCTACTGTAAGCGGGCGCTTTACCAGCATTCCATCGGAAGCCAGAAGTTTCAGCTGCTCTTCCTCCGACATTTCCGGAAGTTTATCCTTGAGCTGCAGTTCTCTGTATTTCTGACCGCTGGTGTTAAAAAAACGTTTCAAAGGAAGCCCGCTCTTTTCGTACAGCTCCTTTAATTCCTCTTTAGAAGGGTTCTTTTCTGTAATGTCAATCCCTTCATAGCTCTTTCCCTGTTCTTCCAGCCATTTTAAAGCTTTCTTGCAGGTGGTGCATTTTGGATAGTAGTATACTTTCATAAATTTTCCGCCTTCCTTTTACTGTCTTTGTACAATCAAAACCGCTGCCGAAATCTGCAAAATCAGAAGCAGAGGAAACCCGACGGTAAATCGCTTATGCCTTGTCTTATGGTGAAACAGATGCATTCCCAGAATTCCTCCTGCGGTTCCTCCAAGCACGGCCCACAAAAACAGTGTCTTCTCCGGTATGCGACGCAGCCCCTGCTGTGCATAGCGTTTATCCCGTCTCATGGCTGCCGCTGCCGCAAAATTGACGATTAAAAGATAGAAAAAAACGGCCTTATTCAGCATCTGCCGCTTCTTCCTTATTTCCTTCACAGCTGTCTTCTGTCTCTGCAGGGCCGGCTTTGTCTTCCGCAGGCACTGCAGATTCTGTCTGCACTTCTTCAGTCATTTGAAACTCCGGTCGGAAATCTGCATCTTCTTTCACCTGCCGTTTTTCTTCCAGATCCTCAGGCGTAAGCGCCCTGGCATTTGCCAGAATATCATCTAACGCAACTGTCAGTTCCTCTTCTGATCGTTCTCGCAGTCCGGAGAGCTTGACCTCAGCTGATGCTTCCAGGATTTGAAACGCTGATGTAAGCTGCCTGCGAATATCAGAGACTTCTGTCTTAAACCCCTGTTTCAGAGTTTTAAGTTCGTCCTTCAGTTCCCGCTCTGTCTGATCGCCTGTTTCCAGGGCTCTCATATCTATGCGGATATCTTCGCGGAATTCTTCTGCCTGTGCAGTCATGTCCCGCTTCAGGTCTGACATCAGCTGATTCATTTGCTGCTGCATATCATTGATGTAGGATGACATATCTCTTTCAATACTGTCAATTGCCTCTTTAGTTTCTTCTCCTAATGCGGTTGTTTCTTCTTCTATTTTCGTGTTCTTGGCTCTTATTTCATCATAAACCTTCAGAAGCCGCAAATCCATTTAATATATGTCAAGATTATCCTCTTTTCTACC
>CAUWJW010000360.1:0-2573 GCA_963558985.1 uncultured Clostridia bacterium
TTTTTCTTCATAAATCATTCCTCCTGTATTCGTTGGTTTTACTGGGTTTGAGAAGGTTTATGCCCCTGCAAATCACAGGTAATTCATAATTCTGCTAAATATTGAAGAAAAAAGTGTGTGTTTTCAACGGGTTTCGGATTTGGAGATAACTGGCAGAATACCTGAAAAAGAATGGGAAAAAACTGATTGAGCAGAAGCTGTAATATAGAAGGTAAGTACTCTAAGCGAGGCATGATGTATAGTCGAATTTGATTTCCAAGTGCATCAATAGAGGTTTTTCCGTATGCGTGCTGTAATCACGATGTACCGGTGCAGTATGACGGCCTAAAAGCAAAAGCAGTCTGGAGTACTGCGTCCCGGACTGCTTTTGCTTTGAAAGCTATCTCAATTTTTCTCTTGATACTCGGAACTCAGTTCCTCTGTCAAATACGCATCGCTCATACAGTGCAGATCAGATACGCCTTCACTTATTAGACGATAAATGGTTGAGCGATAGAAGAATCTCAGAGCATCATCCAAGGATAGGTTTTCTTTTTCCGAAAATTGCTCGATAATTCGGGCATATTTTTTTTGTAATAAGATATGATTGGCGATCAAAGCTGTTCACTCCCCTCATAGTGCAGATATTCATCAAGCGCTTTCTGTGTTCGGAAACATATTTGTAAGTTGGGCTTTTCATAGCGCAGGCGGCGAATCGCTTCTTCCTTGCCGATCAGATTATCAAAGTAAAGCTCAACGGTATTAAATACCTTATCGTTGGCGACACCGCCGATTACAATATCATAATCGGTTGTATCCTTTCCGGTTCTGCATTTCAAAATGAAGTCGAGCCATTCTTCAGAATAGCTTTCAAATTTCAAGTTCTTGAGCTCCTGATAAGCCTTTTCATCAAAACTGTAACGAGAAACAATTCCATTTTTGCCACGGCGCTTGAATTTTTCACACCACTTTACTGCCTGATCGTAAAGTGGTGTTGTATAAAAGCCACGTCCAAAATCAACATTTTCTCTGGAATATAATAAATTCGGAGTTTGAATCTTAAGATAGGAGCCATGATATAAAATCATAATTGGATACCCCTTTCTTCCATTAAGCTGATAATATCATCTACGATATAGTCCTTGCTTTGGGTATGAAGCATCTCATACTCCGGTACGATATAGCCACTCAAAATATCGCTTTTTTCAGTCAACGCCTGATAAACTTCTTCGGCATTTTTTCCCAGTCTGCTGGCAATGTTTTCGATACAGAATACAGCAAATTCCAGCTCATCTGTATTTGTTATTTTAGAGTGATCTGACATGGTTGAAACACCCCCTGTTATTCGTATTTAAAATGGTTTGTATCGTCATAAGTTCCAAGACCTTCTTTTAGGAACTCTGATTTCCGGATGTGCAGGGGAATGTATTTTCGTTTGGAAAAGCCCCTTTTTTTGTTACCTTCCGTAAGCCGGCATTCTCTCCCTGAAGCATTCCTTCTTACCATACTTCGTGTATTCATCCTTTTCTAAGCCTTTCTTTAAATCTATAACATTTCTTTTGTTTCCGGTTTCTGATGCTGCAGATTTCTTCCGCCATAGATAATTCGAAGGATATGAACGGTCTCGTTTTCCTCCTTTGGAAGATAAAAAATAATATAGTGATCGACCGGAACAGATCTCACCTGCCGGCTTTTCCAAGGTTCCTCTTCGTACACCTGATGGCGCATGGGCATATCCGCAAGGCTGCGGCCGGCTTTCATAATCCGTTCAACTTGTCCCGCTGCATGCTTGGGAGAGAGAAACTCACAGGAAATATAGTCAAATATCGCTTTTAAGTCCTCTTTGGAACTGGCAGAGTAATTTATCTTCCAGCTCATAGGCTGTACATCCTTCTCATTTCAGCTTCTACAGAATCAGCTGAATATACCTGACCCTTTTCGATTTCCTCCATACCCTTCATAAGTTCTGCATCAAATTGTTCCCTGGTCAGTTCTTCCATAATAAGCGGTCGCTTCGCAGGAAGCTTCATCTCAAAAGGAATGCCCCGCTGAATTACAACTTGCCTTAAAAACATTCCCACAGCATTGGACATGGGAATTCCCAGCTGATTCAGCACCTCTTCTGCCTGCTCCTTTATTTCCGGCTCTATACGAGCGAATACGTTTGCTGTTCTTGCCATAATCATCGCCTCCTCCTAATGCTATTATAGATGATATGCTTGCAAGTTGCAATCGATCTTCATACGAAGGTATTTTTTCATGAAAAAAATATCTCCGCCCGTCTTTGACACCTGAAGGCAGAAAAAAGTCTGATGACCGTTGAAACCACCGGGATAACAGATTTTTATCTGCTGCAGGGATCTGTGCTGTTTTTCTTACGGAGATCCTATCGCACGCTCCGTGCGTTTGATTGATTGGATGTATCGCACGCGTGCGATTGCAGTGTTATGATTCGCATGCTTCTAGTCATCTTTCTTAGGCCTTTACCTATCCCCTTTCAGGCATTCTGCCAGTTATCTCCAAATCCGAAACCCGTTGGAAACACACACTTTTTTCTTCAATATTTAGCAGAATTATGAATTACCTGTGATTTG
>CAUWJW010000361.1:0-2311 GCA_963558985.1 uncultured Clostridia bacterium
TCACATTCAAGTGAGCATTTTTGTTATTACAAGGCACGGACTATTTACCGTTTACTTTTAATTCATAATCAATTACAATTTACACCTCAATCTGCATCACTTACTTCAATGATTTGAAAACAGATACCGGATCAATCCTCGTGCCACTCTTGCTTAGTTCAAAATGAAGGTGAGTTCCTCTTGAATTTCCTGTTGTACCAATATAACCGATTGTTTCACCCCGTTTTACACTTTTGGTCTTCAGTTTATAAACCCCATGTGAGCCGCTTTGCCTTAATGATTTATTACTACTGATTTTCTGCGAAGCGCCCACAAAGCGGTCTAAATGTGCATATTTAGCAGTATAACTGCTCTTTGAAGCTTTGAATTCAATAAAATTCCCATAACTTGATAAATATTTCTGCCCTTTATAGTTTTTATATGCCTGCTTATAGGTTACTGTTCCATCGGCAATTGCATAGACTTTGGTCTTTTTAGATACATTACGATTGATGTCATGATATCCATACCAACCGCCATCATTTGTTTTTTTGGAAAATTTACAACCTGATGGAACCGGTGAAGTGAGCGCAGAGCTTGCTGGTTCCGCCTTTTTCGTTGTTTTACTGAACACCCACTGCTGGGCTTTGGAGCCGTTAAAATTATACATCCACACATTATTGCCGTTTCCGCTTTTTCCGTCCTGTGCATCAATATAAGTTCCCAGCTTTGACTGTATATAAAACGTATTTTTTCCTACATAATGGATTCTCCACTGCTGAGCGGAATTTTTCACATAGGTGTACTGCTGCAGATTGCTCTTGCTCTTTTTCTTGTCTTTTCCTGCTACGTCCAGTGATTTTCCGGAGTTGCAGTTAATGATACTGTAGTAACCGCTTCCAAGGTACGTTACCTGGAATTTCTGATTGTTATTTCCGGTGCTTTCCCATAGCTGAATATTTGCATTGTCTTTCTTGGACTGTGATTTTACATCCAGAAGTTTCTTGGTGTTCAGTTTGCTTCCAATGGTATACAGCCCACTTGACAGAGGCTTGACATATTTACTCTGATTTACGGTGATTTCCTGAAGATCATCTCCGCATTTTACGGTAAGTTTACCTTTTCTTGCATTTCCAAAATTGGAGTCTACTTTGAAGTTCAACTTTCCATTTGCATAGCTAAAGGAGTTCATCCAGTTTGCACTTGGTTTTACACCGAAATTCTGAGATACTCTGACACTTACGGAGCAGTTCTTCATCCAGCAGTTTGTGTTCATGGTTTTATCCGGGATAAAGACAGCGCCGCCTTCTTTTTTCAGTTTCCATTTCTGTGCATTGGATCCGTTGTATTTGTAGGTCCAGACATTGCTTCCATTTTCGCTGTGTCCCATTTCGCAGTCCAGATAAGTTCCCAGCCTGGACTGTATGTAGCAGTATCCGTTACCTGCGTCTAAAAATTTCCACTGCTGGGCTGCATTGCCGTTGCTTTTGTACTGCTGCACGTTTGTTTTGATGGCTGTGCTGGCTCCTGTCACATCTACCATTTTCCCGGAGTGAAAGGCCTGAATATTATAGTAGCCGTTGCTTAGTTTTTTGATATAAAACCGCTGCTGGCCTGCGTCATGGTTTTCCCACAGCTGAACGTTGGCTCTGTCTTTCAGGCTTCCTGATTTTATGTCAAGAACCTGCTTTTCATTTAATGCGGTGGCAATCTGATAGTATCCGTTTGCCACTGACATTTCTTCAGGCGCTTGGGCTGCATATGCTTTTGTAAACTGCATGTTTCCTGCAAGGAGCAGGGCGATCAGCAGGCAGCTGATCAGTCGAAACCATCTTTTTCTGTTACTCATTTTTCTCCTCTTTTCTTGTTATTTTCTTTTGTATAAGAAATAGCCATTTTTTAACCTTGTTATTTGATAAAGGCTGATCTTTTTTCCTCTTGCCCGATAGGAGTATTCGATTTCCGGGTCAAAGACGCGAATTTTTCCCTTCATGGGAATCTCCGTCCAGCCGTGCCTTCCCCATAATCTTCCGTTGGCATAATAAATCATGCCGGATATGGCTTTTGCTTTAAAACCCAGTCTTTTTGCAACTGTCGTATAGGCGGCTGCCCAGGAGCAGCAATTTCCGCCTCCATCAGAAAAAAATCCGGAAGCGTAGCGGTTCACCCACCCGGATGCGCCTGTCTTTACAACATTTCTTTTTATATATTTATAGTGATCCCGCATATACACGTAGGCGGCCCGCAGTTTCTGCTGCTTTGTCATGGACGGCTCAGTTGCTTTTCTGATAAACCGATCCGTCTGCGCCTGCAGTCTGGTAAGTGGTCTTCC
>CAUWJW010000362.1:0-2274 GCA_963558985.1 uncultured Clostridia bacterium
GGATACAGTCTGTCCTTGAGAAAGATGAACAATACCGGTTACTGTTTCGGGATTTTCCTGCAGCAGCGTAATCTCTTCGGCCTCTTGTCTGCGTGCAGCCTTTTGAACCTGATTCTTTGTCACATTCTCTTCAAATACTACAAGTATCTCATCATCTGCGTATTCCCCCGACAGGCTTATATCTGCCTCCTGATGCATATCCGGACTCCCATATACATATTGCGGAATACAGGTAAAAAGCATACAAAGGCTGATAAGCCATGGAATTACTTTTCTGTTCTTCAAGTTGTCTCTCCTCCGTTTTCTTTATTTTGCGCCGGGTTTTATCTTCCGCATCTTCCCTTGCCATAACCATGCCCATTTGCATGCCTGTTTCCATACCCTTCTTCACACCACTGTTCTTTGCAGTCTGCATAATAATCACAGATGCCATCCTTGTCATTATCAGCAAATCTGCAAATGCCTTCAGCATGATGCCCAGTATGATTGCCGCATGTGCCCTGCACATCAGCAAACCCGCAAATACCTTTAGAACCTGCCGCAAATACAGTTGTTGCCCCGATCAGCAGTACTGCGGCAATCGTTAGAACTGCTAAAACTGTCTTTTTCATTCCTTTCTCCCTCCTTGCAGCTTTCGATTTTTCTATTTCTTCATTATAGCACAGGACCTTTATACTGTCTATGAGACCGCTGATTCATCTCTGTATACTGCAGGAGCTATCGTTTCTAATGTTTCTATAAAAAAAGTATCGCATAAGTACAAAATACATATACGATACTTTTTATAACCTTCAGTTAATATCTGATTAATCTAACTGATATCTCTTCTTTCCGAAAAACTTTGGCAAAATGTTCAATACTACAAACAGCAGCACTAAAGAGGCTCCTAATGTGATTACTGTACTGATACCAAATCCCATTTTTCCGGTCAGTCCTGCGATTATGTAACCTACCAGACAGCATCCTGCTACAGTTACTGCATATGGCACCTGTGTGGCAACGTGCTTCAGGTGGTTGCACTGTGCACCTGTAGAAGCCAGAATTGTTGTATCTGAAATCGGAGAAGTATGATCTCCAAAGACAGAACCTGCCAGTGTAGCAGACAGTGTGGTAATCAGCAGTTCCGGTGCCGCCACTTCGCAGATTGCAATAATAATCGGAATCAGAATCCCGAATGTTCCCCAGGCGGTTCCTGTGGAGAACGCCAGAAGACATGCAACAACGAAAATCAGAGCCGGCAGGATCTGAACCGGTACACCTGAAGTTTCTACCAGATGTGCAACATAAGGCCCTGTACCCAGCAGATCACGGCATACACCGCTGATTGTCCATGCCAGAGTCAAAATGATGCATGCCGGAACCATAGATTTTACTCCGGGTCCGATGCAGTCAAAGAAGTCTCTAAAGGAAAGGACTCTTCTGCACATAAAATAAATAAACGCAAAAATCAGAGAGGCCAGTGCACCTAAAGACAGTGCCGTTCCTGCATCTGTATTGCCAAATGCGTCAAACAGAGTGGAACCTTCTTCTGACCAGTACCCGCCCACATACAGCATGGACAAAATACAGAAGATTATCAGCACACAGATTGGCACAACCAAATCGTAAATTTTGCCTTTTGTATTGATGTGCTGTCTCACAAATTCTTCTTCCATATTCTCGATTTCTTCTCTGCCTTCGTTGATTCCTTTTTCTGCCAGAGCTTCTGCCTTCAGCATTGGTCCAAAATCTGCATTTTTCTTAATTGCTATATAAAATACCATTGCAATTGTTAAAATCGCATACAGATTCATCGGAATTGAACGCAGAAATGCAGTCATACCGGTCATATCTGCTGATTCCGGATAATAAGACATTACCGATGCAGCCCAGGATGAAATCGGGGCAATGATACAAATCGGAGCTGCTGTCGCATCAATCAGATAAGACAGCTTTTCTCTTGACATATTAAACCGATCTGTTACTGGACGCATTACCGTACCTACTGTCAGACAGTTAAAATAGTCATCAATAAAAATCAGAATACCCAGGCCTGCAGTTGCCACAGAGGCACTCCTCTTACTTTTCAGCTTTTTTACCGCCCAGTCGCCGTACGCTCTTGAGCCTCCTGCCTTATTGATCAGCGCCACCAGAATTCCCAGGAAACACAAGAACAGAATCATACTCGTATTATCCGCCAGCTTTCCTGCCATTAAGGTAGACGTGGTATCAAAGATTCCCACAAATCCATCGCCATGCGCAAAAGAATAAATAACTGTTCCGGATAAGATACCC
>CAUWJW010000363.1:0-2237 GCA_963558985.1 uncultured Clostridia bacterium
GGTAGTCTGGGACAAGCATACGGGAGAACCGGTGTACAATGCTATCGTATGGCAATGCAGGCGCACGGCTGAATACTGTGATGAGCTGAAGGCGGAGGGATTGGAAGAAAGTTTTAAGAAGAAAACCGGACTTTTAATCGATGCATATTTTTCAGCAACAAAGCTGAGGTGGATTCTGGAAAATGTAGAGGGAGCCAGAGAAAAGGCCCAAAGAGGGGATCTGCTTTTCGGAACCATCGAGACCTGGCTCATTTGGAAACTGACCGGAGGAAAGGTACATATTACAGATTATTCCAATGCTTCCAGGACAATGATGTTTAATATCAGTAAGCTGCAGTGGGATGAAGAGATTCTGAACGTACTGGATATACCGCCATGCATGCTGCCTCAGCCCCGGCCTTCCAGTCAGGTCTACGGTATGACAGATTCCAATTTGTTTGGCGGTCCGATTCTCATCTCCGGAGCAGCAGGAGATCAGCAGTCGGCCTTGTTTGGACAGACCTGTTTTCATGCAGGAGAAGCAAAGAATACATACGGAACAGGCTGTTTTCTTTTACTGAATACAGGGGAAGAGCCGGTGTATTCGGAAAACGGCCTGCTGACTACTATTGCCTGGGGGATTGACGGTAAGGTAAACTATGCGTTGGAAGGTTCTATCTTTGTTTCCGGAGCAGCTGTGCAGTGGCTGCGAGATGAAATGGAGATTATCCATCATGCGGCAGAATCAGAGAAAATGGCTGCAAGTGTGCCGGACAGCAACGGCCTGTATGTTGTCCCTGCCTTTGTAGGACTGGGGGCACCTTACTGGGATCCTTACGCAAGGGGGGCAGTTCTTGGAATCACTCGGGGTGCTAATAAAAATCACTTAGTAAGAGCGACTCTGGAATCTATGGCATATCAGACCAATGATCTGATACAGGTAATGGTAAAAGATACAGGAAAAGATCTGGTGGCGCTTAAAGTGGATGGCGGCGCCAGTGCGAATAACTTTCTGATGCAGTTTCAGTGTGATATTCTGGACAGACCAGTTTTAAGACCGCAGTGCATTGAAACGACCTCTTTAGGAGCTGCTTATCTGGCAGGACTTGCCTGCGGCTATTGGAACAGCAAAGAAGATATTCTGGAAAACTGGCAGATTGACCGTGAGTTTAAACCGGACATGGAAGAAGAAAGAAGGAAGGAACGTTTGGAAGGCTGGGAAAAAGCAGTAAACTGTGTTCTCGGCTGGGCAAAATGAGGTGATTGATTATGGCAAATGAAACATTAAACAATGCAGCACCGCAAGGAGGAAAAAAGGAGAGAAGCTATTTTTTTGATACGTTTCGGGGGCTGCTCATCTGGACTATACCCATTTCCCACTTTACCATGGTGGGAGGGAATTTTCATCAGGCATCTTTTGGAGGCGTTGTCTACATAACCGTTAATGTTTTCGTTATGCAGGCTTTTGTATTTCTGTCGGGATATTTTTCAAAAAAACCGCAGCGTGCAAGGGAATCAGCCTTTAAGACTTTTTTATTTCCCTATCTTTTACTGGTGCCCTTCTTTTACGGGGTGCGGTATCTCATTAATGGGAATGCGCATCTGACCTGGATTGATCCGCCTCTTGCCCTGTGGTATCTGGTGGCGCTCTTTGTGTACCGCTTTTTCCTCATTGATTTTATTAAGAGCAAATATATCCTGCAGATCAGTATAATAATCTACCTGTTTGCAGGTCTGATTCCGCAGCTGGACGGAACTCTGGCTCTGGGACGCATGGTTTCTTATTTTCCGTTTTTTATGATTGGGTATTTCTGTACCAAAGAGCATATTGCAAAGATTCAGAGTCTGAAGAAATGGCAGTGTGCAATACTGGCTGTTGTACTGGTGGGGATCAATGTGTTCCTGGCTTATTCCAAAATCGTTCCTGTTGAGTTTTATTTGCTGCGGGGACCGGGAGCAAGCTTTGGTATGAGCTGGTATATGGATATTATTATGCGAATTGTGGACTTTATCATACCGTGCGGCTGGATTGTTCTTATGCTCAATATTTTGCCAAAGGGAAAGAATTATGTGACATATGTGGGGATGAATACTATGTCTGTCTATATTCTTCATCTGATTGTCCGTCAGCTGGTGAAAAAATTTGACTTGCCGGATCCCAACATGTTTGTGTATTATGTCTGCCTCTTTGGTCTGGCATCTCTTTGTGTCGTGATATTTTCCAGTCCGCCTGTATCCAAAGGCTACAACTGGGTCTT
>CAUWJW010000364.1:0-2203 GCA_963558985.1 uncultured Clostridia bacterium
AAGGAAAGCTGGATCCGGTCATCGGGCGTGACGGCGAGATTCGTCATACCATCCAGATTCTTTCCAGAAGGACAAAGAACAATCCGGTTCTCATCGGAGAGCCGGGGGTAGGTAAGACTGCTGTTGTAGAAGGCCTTGCACAGCGTATCTTAAACGGCGATGTGCCGGAAGGCCTGAAGGACAAGACCATCTTTGCACTGGACATGGGCGCACTGATTGCAGGCGCCAAATTCCGGGGTGAATTTGAAGAACGTCTGAAAGCGGTTTTAAATGAGATTGAGAAATCCGAAGGCAGAATCATTCTGTTCATCGACGAAATTCACAATATCGTAGGCGCCGGCAAATCGGAGGGCGCAATGGATGCAGGAAACCTGCTGAAGCCGAAGCTGGCCAGAGGCGAACTCCACTGCATCGGTGCCACAACCCTTGATGAATACAGGAAGTATATTGAAAAAGACGCTGCGCTGGAGCGCCGGTTCCAGAAAGTACTGGTGGATCAGCCGACTGTGGAAGATACCATTTCCATTTTAAGAGGACTTAAAGAGCGGTTTGAAATCCATCATGGCGTAAGGATTACAGATAATGCGCTGATTGCCTGCGCCACTTTGTCAGACCGCTATATCACAGACCGGTTCCTGCCGGACAAAGCCATTGACCTGATGGACGAGGCTGCTTCCAAGATTCGTACCGAAATCGACAGTATGCCGGCTGAACTGGATGAGATATCCAGAAAAATCATGCAGCTGGAAATTGAGAAACAGGCACTGAGCAAAGAGTCTGACGCCGCATCCAAAGCAAGAATGGAACATCTGGACAAAGAACTGTCCCAACTGAAAGCAGAGAGCGCTTCTATGCGGGCACAGTGGGAAAATGAGAAAAAGGCCATCACAGAAGCCAAAGGCACCAAACAGCAGATTGAAGAGGTCAAGCTGCAGATTGAAGAGGCTGAAAGAAACTATGATCTGGAAAAACTGGCTCAGCTGAAATACGGCACCCTTCCGGAGCTGGAGAAAAAGCTTGCAGGTGAAAAAGAACAGGCAGAAAGTTCTAATGAAAATCGTCTGCTAAAAGAAGAAGTAGGAGAAGAAGAAATCGCAGAGGTAGTAGCAGGCTGGACCGGAATCCCGGTAAGCCGCCTGGTAGAATCGGAGCGGGAAAAACTCCTCAGACTTCCGGAAATTCTCCATAAGAGAGTAATCGGTCAGGACACAGCAGTGGATGCTGTAGCAGAAGCTGTCCTCCGTGCAAGAGCCGGACTGAAAGCAGAAAACAGACCGATCGGATCCTTTATTTTCCTGGGTCCTACAGGTGTTGGGAAAACGGAGCTGGCAAAGGCACTTTCTGAAGCTATGTTTGATTCTGAGCGGAATATGGTCAGAATCGACATGTCCGAATATATGGAGAAACACTCCGTGTCCAGACTGGTGGGAGCGCCTCCGGGATATGTGGGCTATGATGAAGGCGGTCAGCTGACAGAAGCAGTGAGACGGAAACCTTACAGCGTAATCCTATTTGATGAAATTGAAAAAGCGCATCCCGATGTGTTCAATATCCTGCTGCAGCTTTTAGATGACGGACGTCTGACAGATAATCAGGGCAGAACCGTAGACTTTAAGAATACCATCGTTATCATGACATCCAACATTGGAAGCCAGTATCTGATTGATGGAATCCGGGCAGACGGAAGCGTAGATGAAGCTGTCAAACAGCAGGTGGAAGACGAAACAAAGAAATATTTCAGACCGGAATTTCTCAACAGAATCGACGATATTGTAGTCTTCTCGCCACTGACAGAAGCTCAGATCGGACGGATTATCGAGCTGTCTATGACAGATATCGAAAGAAGACTGGAAGACAGAAATATCCGTCTTACCTTGAAAGATGAGACAAAAGCCTTTATTGCAAAAGAGGCATATACACCGGCATACGGTGCAAGACCTGTAAAACGGTATCTGCAGAAAAATGTAGAGACCCAGCTGGCAGGCGAGATTATTCGCGGAAACATCAAGGACGGCGACCGGGTAGAAGTAGGAACAGACGGCGAAAAGCTGCTGTTTAAAGTAAAATAAGAATCTATGGATATATAGGGGTGTCGCATTAAAGTTTTTTTATCGTTAATTCGACACCCCCCCCTATTTTATAAGAGCCTTTATAAACCAGCAGAAGAAATACATTTTATAGAAAATTTATAAAATTAAAAGGA
>CAUWJW010000365.1:0-2163 GCA_963558985.1 uncultured Clostridia bacterium
ATAAAAATCCTGCAGATTATCGCTGCTATGAATGGGAGGGTGTGCCCTGCTCTTCTTTTTTCTGTAAAAAAGAAAAAAACTTTTCCATAAGTGTCCCTCTGATCCGTCAGTCCGGATTTGTTCTGGCTGATCTCAAAACCCTGGATATGGATATCTCCCCTTTTTCCAAATATCCCTCCTGTCAGGAAGGTTTTCTGATTCTGAAAAAGGACAAAGAATATAACTATCTGGAAATCAATCATTTCGTTAAACAAATCACAGAAAGGATATTAAATCAATGGATTACAAAAAAATAGCCGCAAAAGTAAAGGCTGACAGTTTTAAAACAGCAGCTCTGTCCTGCGAGGTGCGCAATGAAGCACTTCAGGCCATTATCCGGCAGTTGACGGAACACAAGGATGAAATCTTTGCTGCAAATGCAAAGGATCTGCAGAAGGCAGAAGAAGAACAGCTTCCTGCAGCAATCCGCAGCCGCCTGAAGTTTGATGAACATAAACTGGCTGACTGCATCAGTGGGATTCAGGATCTGATTCATATGGAGGATCCTCTTTTTCGCCGGCTGCTGAAACGACAGCTGGACACAGATCTGATTCTTGAGAAAGTCACTTGTCCCATCGGCGTAATCGGTGTCATCTTTGAGTCTCGTCCGGATGCTTTGGTTCAGATTTCCGCCCTGTGTGTCAAAAGCGGGAACTGTGCTGTCCTTAAGGGAGGAAGCGAAGCGGCCGGCACCAACCGTGTTCTGTTTGATCTGATTTTCCGCGCAGGTACAAATGCCGGTCTGCCTGATGGCTTTGCCACACTCATTGAGGACAGAGCCGGTATTGACAAGCTTCTGGAGTGCCATGATTATGTAGACCTTATTATCCCAAGAGGCTCCAATCAGTTTGTCCAGTACATTATGGAAAATTCCAAAATTCCGGTTATGGGGCATGCTGATGGTGTATGTCATGTTTATGTAGATCAGGATGCAGATATCCGGAAGGCTGTTCCTATTGTAATTGATTCTAAGACCCAGTATGCAGCTGCCTGCAATGCAGCAGAAACACTTCTGGTTCACCGGAAGGCTGCCGGCGAATTTCTTCCTGCTCTGGCCGAAAAGGCGCAGACCGCCATTGAGTTTCGCGGCGATGAAGATACCTGCACGTTGATTGGCTGTAAAGCAGCTTCTCCGGAAGATTTTGCAACCGAATATCTGGACTGCATCCTCACCGTCAAAATCGTTGACAGCTTTGATGAGGCTATTGATCATATCAACCGCTACGGTTCTCACCACACCGACTGTATTGTAACAGAAAATGAAGATACTGCCGCCTGTTTTATGGCGAATGTAGATTCTGCCGGTGTTTATCAGAATTGCTCCACACGTTTTGCCGACGGCTTCCGTTACGGATTCGGCGCTGAAGTGGGCATCAGTACCGGGAAGCTTCATGCACGAGGTCCTGTGGGTCTTGACGGGCTGGTCACTTATAAATACAAGCTTTACGGAAACGGTCAGATTGTCGCCGATTACGCCATCGGAAACAGTCAGTTTCATTTTAAGGATATAGAATAGTCAGGGGGAAATATAAATGGGGAAAATGGGATGGATCAAACGTATTTTATACGGGTTTCTGATCGGAATTGCAGCCATTGCCCCGGGGCTTTCAGGTGCAACGATTGCCATTGCTCTGGGGTTTTATGAAGACTTGATTTCTTCTGTTGCCGATCTGTTCAAAAACTTTCGGAAGAACTTTTTGTTTCTGCTTCCTTTCGGACTCGGTACTGTAGCGAGTATTGCCTCGCTGTCAGTTGTAATCAACTATCTTTTTATACGCTGCACCCTTGAGGCAAATCTGCTTTTTATCGGATTTATCCTCAGCACGCTGCCTTTCATCAGAAAAAAACTCAAAAGCAGTCTGGGAAAAGGGAAGTTTTCTTTTTCCCACCTGCTTATTCTGGTTTCGTTTTTTATCATTGTGCTGATACCTCTGCGGTCTGGGAGATCTTTAGCTGACGTGCAGCTGTCGGCCGATCCCCTTCATGTCTTAATGCTGCTCCTTGTGGGTGTCATTGCTGCTGCCACTTTAGTGGTGCCCGGACTTTCCGGAACCATGATTTTGACTGCTATTGGCTTCTACAAGCCTCTGCTCTCCATTTCCAGCGCCTTTGTTACCGCAGCAG
>CAUWJW010000366.1:0-2159 GCA_963558985.1 uncultured Clostridia bacterium
GGTACTTGTGGAATGTGGATTTTTATCTAATCCACAGGAGGCACAGCAGCTTCAAAACGGCGAATATCAACAAAAACTGGCAAGAGGGATTATGGAAGGAATCGGGGGATTTTCGGGGAAAAAGCCCCTGAAAAAGGTACCTTTTATTGACAGCAGAGGGGAAAATAAAGAATACTAAGGACAACTGGGAATATTCTGTGGATAACTTTTTGAAAAAAAGAGGGGTTGACAGAGAAAACGTTGAAATTTAAAGGTTTTGATTTTGGGTATTATCCACCCATGCCTATGGATAAAATTGTATACGATTTTAGAAAATGTGTGGATAAGTGGCGGAATGCGTATATTGCTTGGCTTTGACCTTGTTGAAAACATTTTAAAATTATGCAAGAGCAAAAACTGACAAAATCGGATAGAAAAAGAATGCAAAAAATTTTAGGCTGAAGATGGAGGACACATATGCTGAAAGAAAAAAATATTTACAAAGATGAGCTACCGGTTAATGTAGTGGTTGCAAATATCGAGGAGTATCCCATACATTTCCACGATGACATGGAAGTTGTCTATGTTCTGGAAGGAAGCGTGGTTTTGCGAAATGGATATTATACCAATACGCTCAAACAGGGGGATATTTTTATTCTGAATGACAGAGAAATGCACAGCTTCTCCAATACAGGCCAGGATAATATGGTGATGATGCTTCAACTTGATCTTGCCTACTTTTCTAAGTACTATGACAATTTGAAGAATAATTTCTTTGTCACTGATATGGACGATGACAGTGATGAAAGTCTGGAGATTCTGCGAAACATTCTAGCGAGAATTATGATGGAAATTCTTCAGAAGGGGTACGGCTATGAGCACAAGGTTATTGAAAGTACACACAACCTCATTGCCTGTCTTATGTCCGACTTTCAGTATTTTGTTATGGAAGACGGAAAATTTGTCAATGAAGCAAAAAACAAAGGAAATAAGATTCTGGCAGGAAGGCTCAATCGAATCACGGATTATATGTACGATAACTACTCTAGAAAACTGACGCTTAATGAGATTGCCAACAGAGAACACTTAAGCATTTACTATTTGTCCCATGTAATTAAAGAAGCCACAGGCCTCAGCTTTCAGGATCTGCTAAGTTTTATCAGGGTGGAGGAATCAGAAAAACTGCTGCTTGGCACAAACAAGAAAATCGGTGCCATTGCAGAAGAAACCGGGTTTTCTGCTGTGCGCTATTATATCAAACATTTCCAGACCTGGTACGGGATGCATCCTCTGGAATACAGGAAGCAGTTTACCGGTAAGGTAATCAGCAGAGAAACCCACGCTAAATACATACGGAGTACGCCGGCGCAGATTGAAGAAGCCATCAGGCAGCAGGTCAAAGGTGTTTATACGGATTATATCAACAAACAGAAGGCAAAACCGGTCATCGTGGATGTCAATATACAAGATGACTACAGTATGGCTCCGCAGAAGACAAATGAGCTGCGGGAGCTGATGCAGCGGGAAAATATGAAGCCTATGGCAGGGCCTTATGAATTGCTTCGGAGCCTGGGAGAGACTATTATTGTTTCAGGAAAAAATTATATTATTACAACATCCTGCAAATATCCCGGTACACTCAGCAGCCTGAGTATTTTGGTATACAACTTTAATGATGCGGTAGAGGCCGATCTGAAAAATACAACAAGCAAGGAAGCTACTTTGGATATCATACGCAAATACGATGAAGAGATTGAATTTCTAGTGCGATGCTCCGGTTTATCAGGAGATTTTAAAATTTCCAGATACAAAACCTTCCGGAACAAAATTATTTCCGACCTGGAAGATGTCATCTGGCCTCACAGCATGTACAGCAGAAGAGAGGAGATTATCAGCCAGTGGACATCCCTTCCGGTCATTGAATTTGGAGAGTTTACAAGCTCAGACACCTTGAGTCTGCGCACAACACTGAAAGGATTCAGTGCAGAACTGATACTGGTGGATAAAAAATAAACGCAATATAGTCCTGTTTTAGCGCAAAACTATTGTTGAAAGTTTCAGACTACTTTGATAATATTGAATCATCAAAACAACGAAATGTTTTAAGAAGGTTTAAATAAAGTTGGGAGGAAATGAAAATGAAATTACTTATTATCGGAGCAGGCGGAGTTGGAACATCA
>CAUWJW010000367.1:0-2143 GCA_963558985.1 uncultured Clostridia bacterium
GAATCCTCATCCAATTCATATAAAAGCATTCTATGACTTGTAAATGTATCGATAGAAGCAATAACTTTTTCCTTTTTTAGAAATTCATATGATATTTTTTCTATATCCTGTAAAAACAATGTATCGTCATCAACAATTGCCATTTTCAGTACCATAATTAAACCTCCACCGATCATTCAACAAACATATAATATTTTTTCCTGGAAATATCATAAAAAAAACATTCCTCATTTGTAATTACCAATTCATAAATATCATCATCTTTTTTTTGTGGATTTTGATTACTATGGTAATAGTAATGTCCTTCTCTTTTTTTTGTTACTTTTTCAATAATATCATTCACAACTTCATTTATTGGCAAAGTATGATATTTTGAAGCTGACCATCTAGGTATCATCTTTCTTACCTCTCCTTTAACTAACTTTACTTTAGCTGCACTATAAAATCTCTTTGGAAACACTTCTTCTTTGTCAAATCCTATTTCACTTAATATTCTATCAAATAAATCTGCAAATTCTTCATATACAAATCCCATTTCAAGAAAAGCTTGCATATGCAGCAATGCATTTCTTAAATATCTACTATCTCCAGTATGTTCAAATAGCTCAAGATATTTTCTAAGGCATAACTCAAACGATACTTTAATAGATATCCCACTATATTGAACTGTTCCTAATGCTAATTTTATTGCCTCTACCTCTTCCACAAAATCTTCTGGTTTCTTCATATTACTGTATTCTCCTTTCCTAATATACCAATAATAATCCTATCAGTATATAGCATATTTGTAAAGAACATCGCATTTTACTCAATACAACATTAGTCTAAATACTGATACACTAATCGAAAAGGAGGCAAACCTAATGCAAAGTACGGATTTAGGTGTAAAAATAGGCTCTCGTATAAGAGCTTCTCGAATGTCGATAGGTTTAACGCAGGAACAGCTGGCAGAAAAAGTCGGAGTATCCTGGTCAACAATAAGTAGTTTAGAACGAGGTATGCATATGGTCAGTCTGGAGCGTTTGCTTGATATCTGCGAAGCCCTTAATTCTGGCCTAGAAATTATACTTTGTGATTATATAAATATAGCTGGACTTTACTCAGATAATGATTCCCAAAAAATTTTAGAAATGCTAACATTGCTTACTCCAACGCAAAAGAAATATCTTTTAGAAAACATGCGTTTAATATTAAACCTTTATCCAGACATATAATAGCATATTTTTTTAATTTATCATTTTGTCTGTAATTAAGCTTTATTTGACCCCTGAACATAATACGCAGTCAATTTTTAACAATTTACGGACATATTATTAATTTGTGTTATTTTATGATAGAATGATTTAGATTGGTAGGTAATAATAATGCTAAAATATATCTCTGAAAAAAGCACGAATTTGCTAATACGATATGGATGTATAAAATTGCAACAAAAAGATATATATATTTATGGCTTTAATCTTTTTTACTCAACTTTTATAACTGCTATTACAATACTTATAACAGCTACACTACTTCAGAGTATAGTTTCAGGTTTAATATTCATAAGCTATTTTGCAATTCCAAGATTTATTCTCGGAGGTTATCATGCACCTTCTTATGGAAAATGCTTTTTAATAACTAACACGTTATTCATTTGCGAATTATTTTTACCGCAATTTGTAATAGTACACCCAATATTAAACTCAATAATTTTATTATGTTATACCATTTGTATATTATATCTGTTTTTTATAACTATTCTTCTAATAGATTTCTCTTATAAAAAAACTCTTTTTTTATTGTTGACTGTTGAACTTTCAATGTATATTATATTAAGCCTGTCTCCACTTCCAGAAACATACTCAATAATTGCAATGGAATCAACTATAACTATGGTAATATTAATTTTAATTCCCAAAAGTAGGAAGGAGAAAACGTAATGCGTAATTTACTGAATTATGTAGCAAAATTAATTAATCATGTAGCTATAATCGGAGGAGGTTTACCTTCAGCTGGTTTTAGTTACCAGCCCCCTAAACCAGAGCAATTGACTTCTAGGATTCAACAACACTCCCCTTCTACTCCTAATCCTTCAAAATCAACTAGGTAAACGGTAAATAGTCCGTGCCTCGATTGAGCCCACAAAAAGCGTTAAAATTCC
>CAUWJW010000368.1:0-2141 GCA_963558985.1 uncultured Clostridia bacterium
CCATTCCCTGATGTTCATAAAATCCAAAATTGCAGCTTGTATCTGTAAATAAATAAAAGGCTTCCAGATTGGCTTGCTTCAGGTACGAAACGGCTGACTGAAAAAGCATTTTTCCGATTCCTTTCCCTCGGCATGCAGAGCTGATGGCAAATAGGGCCAGCTCTGCGGGATAAGTCCGATTGTTTTCACTTAGCAGCTGCTGATCGATTCCATCTACACTTTCAAAGATTTTTAATACCTTCCGGCCTTCTTTTGAGCAGTATAATGACAATAAAGATTTGATCTGCAGCAGCCTGTTTGAGAGCGGGCACTTATGATTTGCAATATCATTAACCAGTATAATGCCAACAACCTCCCCGTCAAGCACTGCTACTTTTGAAAACGTATAATTGGTCAGACAGCTGCTCAGAAAAACTTTTGCTAATTTCCCTGCTGTTTTAGGACTGCTGAACTCGTCATAATGCCAGGTTTCTCTGATAATTGCCTCAAGTGCCTTAAAATCTTGTTTCTGATATTCTCTTAATTCTATTTGCATTGCTATTCTCCTTGTGTTTCTCTTTGATATTTCGTATGATAAAATATACAGTAACTGTAAAGTCAATACAAAAACAGAAAAGGAAAGAAAGAAAAATGAACAGGCTTACTACGGCACAATTTGCAAAACTGCATGAAGTGAATAAACGGACGCTGCATTATTATGATGAGATCGGTCTTTTTCAGCCGGCTGCCAAAGGGGAAAACGGCTACCGGTATTATAGTCTTTCTCAGAGTATGGAATTTGAATATATTCGCATGTTAAAAGAGTTGAATATGAGTATCGAAGAAATAAAAGCATATCGAAAAGAACAGGCTCCTGCCGCCTTTTTAAAGATTGCGGATAAAAAAGAGCGGGAGCTTGATGCAGAAATTCAGAAACTGAAAAACAGTAAAAAGATAATTCATGCAAAAAAAGAACAAATCATTTTCTGCAGGAACCTGCATGAGCAAGAGATCAGAATAGAGGAATGTAAAGCAGAAAGGATCCTGATTTTTCCTTATGATTTTTCCCAGGATGATATCTCACAGATTTTCAGCCGTCTGAAAGAGGCATGGGGAATAGAACAGATCCGTATGGGGGTAGGAAGTTTCCTTTCGCTTGATAAAGTATACAAGAAAAACTTTGATAAGTATGATGGCGTATATACGATTGCGTTAAACAGAAGACCCGGTACAGACAGTCTTGTAAAACCCAAAGGGAAGTACCTGTGCGGCTATCAGAAAGGCACATGGGATAAACTGCCGCTCATTTATAAAAAAATGCTTGATTACGCCCAAGAAAACAATTTAAAACTTGCCGGTTATGCTTACGAGGTTGGCATTAATGACTTTGTCATTTCGGATCCGAATGATTATATTACGAAGATTATGATTAAGATTGCATGATAAAAATCAGGCAATTGTAACCGGAGAGGGCGGTTCGGAGGTGCAGCTTGCACTTGTCAAATATTTTTTTCCTTGCTAAAATAATAACAATAAGGGGAAAGGACAGAGCATGATGGAACAAAACAAGAAAAAGGGAATTCCTATAGGGCAGGAAGATTTTAAAAGGATCATAAACGAAGGCTGTTATTTTGTGGATAAAACATTACTGATCAAAGAAGTTTTGGAATCAAAAGCACAGACAACACTTCTGACCCGACCGAGACGGTTCGGGAAAACCTTGAACCTCTCCATGCTGCGTCGATTCTTTGAAGATGAACGGACACCCCATGGTGAGAAGATTGACAATGGCTATTTGTTTGATCATCTTGCCATAAGCAAATATGGTGATACGATTCCGGAACATCAGCAGCAGTATCCGGTCATTGCCTTATCGCTGAAATCAGCTAAGCAGCCGAGTTACTTGTTAGCATACACTATGCTGAAAAATGAAATCATTGGAGAATTTAAGCGGCATGCGTATATTCTTTCGGAAAATATCTTGTCGGAGACAGAAAAAGAAAAATATCGTGCGATCCTTGCAGAAAAAGAAGATGAACGGCTGTATATCGATGCCATTCGTTTTTTATCCGAATGTCTGGCGAGATGCCATGGGAAAAACGTCTTTATCCTCATTGATGAATACGATGTACCGCTGGAGAGCGCATATTTTGAAGGCTTTT
>CAUWJW010000369.1:0-2026 GCA_963558985.1 uncultured Clostridia bacterium
AACATTTTAAACATTTAAAACGTTTTTCCCTTATTAAATGTCAATCTTATTTGAATTTCCACAAAAATTCTGATAATTCATTATTGTATGGCACATATTTTGCTTAGCATTTGTAATGTACAACAAAGCACTAAATTTCATACTACGCTTATTTTATCAAAAACTAATTTAATAAGGAGGTATACCATGAGTCAAAATAATTTAAATGACTTGAACAGGAAAATTCCTTTCAAAACTAAGGTTGGATATTCTCTCGGAGGAACTGGTGATGCTATCGCTTATGATTTTATAGGAAGTTTCTTATTATTCTTTCTGACTGACCTTGCCGGAATTAGTCCAGCCATCGCAGGAACAATTATTAGTGTCGCTGTAATCTGGGATGCTATTACTGACCCGATTATAGGAATGCTATCCGATAAAAACAAATCCAAATACGGAAAGAAACGGCCATTCCTTATTGGATCCGCTATTCCTCTTGGAGTTATTATGATGTTATTATTCCACTGTGTATCCTTTGACGGGAACGCAAAAGTGGCTTACTATGTCATCTTCGCAATCCTTTTTTGGACAGCTTATACAACATTCAATATTCCATACTTTGCACTTGGCGGTTGTCTTTCTACTAATACAGATGAACGTACTAAAATTCGTTCCGTTGCACAAGTATTCAATTTTATTGGTGTATTTTTTGCCAGTGCAGTTCCGACTTTCCTTATTGGTATGTTTCAAAAGGCCGGTCACAACGAAGCTGATTCTTGGCAATATGCCGTTATCATCATCGGTGCGATTGCAGCAATTGCAATCCTCATTAGTTGGAATGCAACAAGAGGTTATGAGTTAAATATTACCGAATCAACTGACAGCTCACATGATAACATTTTCAAAGAAATCAAAGAAGTTATGTGCATAAAACCTTACTTAAATGTAATCATCAGTCAATTGTTATTCTATGCTTCTTACACAATTTCCAGCGCTTCCGTACTTTACTTTACAGAAAACAACCTGGGACTTGGAGAAACAGAAGCTTCTTTGATTTACACAGGTATCACCGCAGGCGGTATTATCGTAGCTGCCCTCTTAGGACCTGTTGCTGTAAAATTTGATAAACGTTCCGCTTATATCGCCTGCATGTTTATCGGTGGTGGTATTATGGTTGTAGGAAAGTTTCTTCCAATTGAATCCCTGGCAATCGCTGTTCTCTTTGCAGCTGTCATCAACATTGGTTCCGCAGGTCACTGGACACTAAGCTATACACTACTGTATGATGTATTTGAAATTGATGAATTCAGAAGTGGTAAACGCAGAGAAGGGTTCCTGATGGCTTACTTCTCTTTTTGTGGAAAACTAGGTGGAGCTTTCGCCGGCTTCCTAACAGGTTGGATTCTGGAATTGGCTAACTATAGTGCTGGGGCAGCAACACAATCCCCTGAAGTACTTGCATCCATCAAGTCCTTATTTACACTATGGCCTGGACTGTTTTGCCTGGCTGCCGGTGTCGTAATCGTTCTTTACCCTGGAAACAAAACTCGTATGACTCTTCTCTTAAAAAATCTGGAGTTAAAACGTCAGGGAAAAGAATATACCACCGAAGGTTTCGAAAAATTAATCAAATGACTTCTCCTTGTTTCTATTTAATAATAAGTACTAAACATAAACAGCAAATAACACATATGTTAAAAAATGGGAGCACCGTACAATTTATTAAATAGATTAAATATACTCCCTTCTTGGTAGATAAATGCAATAATCAAAACTTATCATCCAGAAGGGAGTATTTTTATAAACAAAAAATCGAAATAATTACAAGTTACTATCAAAGCACAGGAAGTTAAGATTTAGTAGTAAACGGTAAACAACCCGTGCCTCGATTGAGTGCGTTAAAAATCCTTCAAAGGATTTTTAGTGCTTTTTAAGTTTTTGAGGGAAAAATATATGAATATCACACTGCTTCAGGCATCAACATAAAATTTCAGGATACTCTGATCAACATTGCTCCGGATGCGCCTGCCGGTCATGTGAAAATGGT
>CAUWJW010000370.1:0-2018 GCA_963558985.1 uncultured Clostridia bacterium
AAATGTTCCAATCCGTCTTGCAACGCATCTGACATACCTTGATTCACGGCAAAAGATGCAGATAAAGAGTACAATAGGTCTTTAAATTGTGCTGTAAGCAAAGCTCGCCTTTTCTCTGCCATATACTGGCTGTACATATTTAAAAGAAAATAGGGCATACAGCCTCCGATCAAAGAAAAAACGATACTGTGATAAAACAGATAGAGTACTGCAAAGGTACCGATATACCCTGCCACTAGAAATTCTCTTTTTTCTTTTGCTGTTAATTCATATTTTGCATAGTCTGTTTCCATAAAGCATTCCTCTAAGTTCCAGTTTTTCGGAATGTATCAGCTGACTGCTGCTTCTCAGCAGACCTCTTCCCGGTTTATACTTAAAGAGTTCATTGGTTTGAATTTCACCACTGGACATTCCTGCAATCTCTGCAATGCTGAGAACTTTGCGGCTTCCATCTGACAGTCTGCCTAAATGGATAATAAAATCAATGCCTTCTGCTATCTGAGAACGTATAGCTTCTATAGGAAAGTCTGCTGCCTGCAGAAACATGGATTCCAGCCTTCTCAGCATCCCGGAAATGGAGTTTCCATGTCCCGATGACAAGCTGCCGTCATGTCCTGTATTCATTGCCTGTATCATATCCATCACCTCCTTTCCCCGGACTTCTCCGACAATAATGCGATCCGGTCTCATACGTAGACTGGTTTTTATAAGATCTTCCATTGTCACTTTCCCTTTCTCTTCTGTATTTGCCTGTCTGCATTCCATGCGCACAATATTCTCTATTTGTGTAATCTGCAGCTCTGCAGAATCCTCAATAACAATTACGCGCTCTGATTCCGGAATAAAATTAGAAAGAACATTTAAAAAGGTCGTTTTTCCGGATGAGGTTCCTCCACTGATAAAACAGTTATACCCTGCTTTTACTAAGCGTTCCAAAAATTCAGCTGCCTCTTGTGTAATGCTCCCTATATCTATCAAATCAGACATGTCAATAGCTTTTTTAGGAAATTTTCTTATAGTCAGAATCGGTCCGTTAAGTGCAATATTTTTATAAACTGCATTTACTCTAGAACCGTCTTCCAGTCTGGCATCCACAATCGGATGCAATTCATTAATCTCACGATGGACTCTTGCTGCCAATCGTCGGATAAGTTCCTCAAGTTCTTCTACTGTTTCAAAACTCAGATCCACCTTTAGCAGATGCCCTTTTTTTTCGATAAAGATATGATCTTTTCCATTCACCATGATTTCAGAAACCTCCTCATCTTCCAGGTAGGGCTGCAAAATCTCCAGGTCTCTCCTCAGGGAATAAAAAATCCGTTTAATAATCTTCCGGCAGGTTTTTGGCGAAAGCATAGAGAGCCTTTGATCATGCAAAATATAATCTTCTATCAATTCCATTGCTTTATTGTCATCGATCTGCTCTTCCCGGAAGGCAAGAAGACTGCGTATTTCTTTTATAAAACAGCTTACATCTAATCGAATATCATTTTGTTCCATTTTTTACTTTATTTTCCTTTCCATGGTTCTATTATAGCAGAATGTAATTTTTTTACAAGTGTCTTTTTTCGACATATTATGACAAATACGTTTTATTGCAGTAAATGGTAAACCACATGCGTGGTGTAAAAAAAGTGCCGCCTGTATAGGCGGCGAGTAATAATTATTCGAATTTATTCAACCTGCAGTATCCAGGTATCTTGTCGGACCATGGTAACAGGTCATCGATGTAGTCCGCTGGTGGATCATCTAAATGTTCCAACATCTGATCCAGAAGATACTTGAAATACTCATATGGCTTGAGTCCGTTGCCCTTTGAAGTCTCGGCAATGCTGTACAGGACAGCACTTGCTTTGGCTCCGCGTTCGGATGCGATGATATGCCAGCTATGCTTGCCGACACAGAATTTCTTGATGCTGCGTTCAGCATCATTGTTGTCCAGCGGAATGATCGGATCATCAAGAAAGACTCTCAGGAATGTTTCCTGGTTCAGAGCATAACGGATCGCACCATAAAAA
>CAUWJW010000371.1:0-2000 GCA_963558985.1 uncultured Clostridia bacterium
CGGCAGTTTCCAGCTGCGGAAGACCGGTTCCTGTACCGCCGGCAGCACCGGCAGCACCAACATGTGCGCCAAACTGCGGGAGTACAGCAGGATACCTGTCCCCTGCAGAATACCAGAACAATAACAGCGGAATTTCTTACAGCACAGGATGCAACAGCTGCTCCACAGGTACGCCGGCTCCGGCAGCAAGTGATCAGCCGATTGACACCCAGCAGTTGACTGATATGATCAACGCACTGGTACAGGCAATGAAGGGAGAATAAAGATGGCAAATCAGAATTATGAAGCTGTCCTCAAGCTGCTGTTAGAAGCGGTACAGTCCAATTCCAAACCGGCAGGAGCAGCACAGGATCCGGAAGGGATTCCTGTAGGAGTTTCAAACCGCCATCTGCATCTTTCACAGGCAGATCTGGATGCACTCTTTGGTGCAGGCTATCAGCTGACTCCAATTAAAGATCTGTCACAGCCGGGACAGTTTGCTTGTAAAGAAACAGTAACGATTTGCGGACCAAAAGGCGCAATCGAGAAAGTAAGAGTCCTGGGTCCTGTTCGCAGCAAGACACAAGTTGAAATCCTTACAGGAGATGGTTTTAAACTTGGGGTTACAGCACCGGCAAGACTGTCCGGAGACCTTACAGGGACACCGGGAATCACAATTGTAGGTCCGAAAGGATCTGTTCAGACAAAAGAAGGTCTGATTGTAGCTCAGAGGCACATCCATATGACACCGCAGGACGCCGCAGCATACGGCGTACATGACGGTCAGATTGTGGACATCGTGGTAGAAGGACCAAGAGGCGGTACTTACGCCAATGTAGCTGTAAGAGCAAATGACGCATCGGCTCTGGAATGTCATGTAGATACAGAAGAAGCCAATGCAATGAGTTTAAATTCGTTATCCAAAATTAAAATTAAAAAATAATAAAGTTAAAATTTCTTAGGAGGAAAAAAAGATGACTAAGTATGATGCATTAGGAATGATCGAAACTAAAGGTTTAATCGGATCCATTGAAGCGGCAGATGCTATGGTAAAGGCTGCAAACGTATACCTGATCGGAAAAGAACACGTTGGCGGCGGACTGGTAACTGTAATGGTAAGAGGAGACGTTGGTGCTGTTAAAGCTGCTACAGATGCAGGTGCTGCAGCTGCACAGAGAGTCGGCGAACTGATTTCTGTTCACGTAATTCCTCGTCCACATGCAGAAGTAGAAGATATTCTTCCTGTAAAAGAAGCAAAATAAGAAGAGTCTGATCATCAGCGGGGGCGGATTGCATGTCCGCTCCCCATTTTTTAGAATTTTTGTTCCAAGATGATTGTAAAGAAGGATTAGAGTCAGTTTGGAACAAAGATTCGGAAGAAAAAGGAGGATAATTATGGCAGATAAGAGAATTGTATGCCCGGATGCCGATCCGGTACTGGGGCAGTTTGTAGAAAACTTAGATATGGAAACATCGCATCACAGAATGATCAATCAGGAGAACAAATGCGGCTATGGACTGCAAGGGGTATGCTGCCGTCTGTGCTCCAACGGTCCGTGCCGTATTTCAGCAGCAAGGCCAAGAGGCGTATGCGGTGCAGATGCAGATACAATCGCAGTAAGGAATTTTCTTCGTTCAGTAGCGGCAGGTTCCGGATGCTATATTCACGTTGTAGAAAATGCAGCAAAACAGCTGGCCAAAGCTGCTAAAGAGAAGGCGCCTCTTAAAGGAAAAGCAGCGCTGGAACGTCTTGCAGACATGCTGCAGATAAACGGATTCAGTGACTGGGACAAGGCCGGAAAAATTGCAGAAGCAGTCCTTCAGGATCTTTACAAACCGGTAGAGGAAAAGATGGTGCTGGTAGAAAAGACTGCTTATCCAATGCGAACCGAAGCATGGAAAAAGATCGGCATCCTGCCGGGCGGTGCAAAAGATGAAATTTTTAATGCACTTGTAAAAACTTCTACCAATCTGAACTCTGACCCTGTGGATATGCTGGTTCAGTGTTTAAGACTGGGAAT
>CAUWJW010000372.1:0-1937 GCA_963558985.1 uncultured Clostridia bacterium
TTAGCCATTTCTATTTTCTCACACATAATGCCGGATACCGCTATAATATCCTGAAATGTCTTATCGGCTACATTTGTAATTTTATTTGCCAGACTCTTTATTTCATCTACTCTTGTAAACCGCAGAAGCTGCGAAACACTGTTTTTTTCCGTCATGATACGCGCTTTGTACAGGCACTTTGTCACTTTTTTTCGTCCCTTTAATACAACCTCGCTGTTGGTATACCCTTTTTCTTCTGACAAAAGTTTTCTTACCTCAGGTACTGTGCTGACTGCATCCGAAAGATTCCTCCCGATGCAGTCCTCTTCTCTGCATCCCAGCAGCCGGCACATTTCCTGGTTTACCTGCATAATTGTATCATTTACCGCATACAATACCCCATCTGTAACCATTCCCATAAGTTCTTTTCTCTGCTGTATATTCGCCTTCAGCAGGTTATTGATACTCTGGATTCTGATTTCATTCTTTACAGCGCTTGTTGCCGCAATGACCATACCTAATGTATGTTTGTGGACTGTTTCATAATTTCCGCCTATTGCAATAACACCTAAAACTTCTTCATTTGCACTCATAATCGGGGATGCCGATAATGTCCATGCCTGAAATCTCTGCATATAAAACTGCGCCCCTGATGTCTGGGTTGCTTTCTTGTTTTTCATGGCCAGCGCAATTGCATTGGTTCCCGATATATGTTCACTCATATTGTATCCCAGTCCGGTATGTGTAATTTCCGACAGAGTATCTAGTGCATGGCTTCTCATTATCCTCAGAATATATCCGTCTGTATCAATAAAAAACACTGCGATATCAGTATCATTTACAACATCATAAATTGTCTGCATATATCTTTGCGCCACTTCCAGAACCTCTCCGCTGCGCTTTCTTCTGACTTCAAGTTCTCTGCTGTTAAGCGGTTCTTGTCCCACCCTTTCAAACGGATCCAATCCATTTTCTCTGCATCGTTCCCAGGAACGAAATATTTCGGATGAAATAATATTTTCTATGGGCGGTTTACCCTTTTTTACATAATCAACCCATGCCTTTTCATATGCCAGTAGCTGAGAATTGCTTACATAGAAAAAAGGATTCAGCCGTTCTTTCATCTGTTTATCGCCTTTCTTTATTTCCAGTTGTTTTCAACAATACATGTTTCTATATGTTTTCTTAAATCTATCATGATTCTCCAAAGTGCATCTATTTCTTCCTGCTTTAATTTCATTTTAAAAAATACAGGAGGGAATACAATCCAAATTGCCCCTCCCGGAATCGGTGATATTCTTATGGTGAATGCTGCACGACTCTTGCTGTATTCTATTGTAATGAAATCTATGTCTACCATACCTGCAGTCCTTTTAAGCTTCTCAAGAAGCTGTGGTTTGTTAAAAGACTCTGCATACTTTTCTGATTCTTTCTTTCCTTTAAAAAAAACTTTATTTGTGTGGGGAAATCCTGCAAAATTCAATTTCAACAGAAAATTTTCCGAAAAATGTATATCATTAACCACTGTTCTGAATTCTAAACAAAAGCTTCTTGTAAGAAGCTTCTTCTGCATAGTATATCCAATTTTGACAGTATCATCAGGGTTGTCCGGATTTATTCTTTGTTCAAGATAGTATCCCTCATCGCACATCACCTGAAATGTACAGTTTTTTCCTGTCAGCATCTGAATATGGTCATCAAGAAGGTCTTTCAGGCGCTTCGTTGCCATTCCGGAATTGGCTTTCTTTTCTTTTTTCAACATGTTTCCTCCAGATTATAATTCTGCGGAAAACAAAATATCGTTTATCCGCAGAATTATTTAAGAAAAGGTTAAACTTATCAAGCTTTAAAGGCTTATGCTTCGAAAGCTTTTTTAAAGATGGCAAGGAAATCTTCTTTCCCGGCTTTTCTCGGATTGCTCTCTACTGATACATTTACAGATGCCCGCTGCGCCAGTT
>CAUWJW010000373.1:0-1904 GCA_963558985.1 uncultured Clostridia bacterium
TCCCAGTTTGTCCCAATTATACAGCAGACTCTATTCATATTTTTCGTCATGAAAGTCAGATCCGCATGTAATCCACAGTCCGCATCCTTGTGCAATCTGTACAAATCTTTCGGCCTGCTGCTGATTATGATCCTTGTGATAACATTCCAGACCTGCAAGACCTTCCTCTTTCAGCATGCAGACAAGGTCTTCCACCTTCTGATAAAAAGCTTCGCTTCCCGGATCTCCAAATTCACGAATCTGAATCGGATGCGCCAGCACAGCTTTCCCTCCCGCTTTGCGGATAATGTCAATTGCCTGTCCTGTTTCCAGCTTCTCCTTTTTGATTTGTTTTGCCTGAGGGCTTTCCAAAAGGACACCTTTTTTAAAGGCGTCCTTTGGTTTTGAGATATATCCTTTTTTTACTAATGCCCGCGCAATAACAGGTTTTCCGATAAAATTCTGTTCCGGTCGCATTTGAAGGTCTTCTCCGGACAGCGGGTATCCCATGTCTGCCAACAGACGAAGCAGCCTTTTGTTTCTAGTCTCCCTTTTGGACTTCAGGTCGTCTAGTGTTTCTTTCAGAAGCTTGTTCTGGATGTCTATATAGTATCCTAGAATATGCAGTCCGACTCCGTCTCTTGTTTCTGTTGCAAGTTCGATTCCCGGGATTACTTCCAGCCCTGCTTTTTTTCCCGCCTCCAATGCTTCTTTTACACCATCTGTGCCATCGTGGTCTGTAATGGCAATTTTCTCATATCCATGTTTTTTTGCCTGTTCTACAATGGATGCAGGAGATGCTGCACCGTCAGAAAACCAGGTGTGGATATGGTAATCTACTTTTCCTCCCATAACAGATCCGATGCCAGCTGCTGCGCTGCATCTTTTCCTTTCAGAATTTCTGCCAGCTTAATAGCAAAAGGCATTGCTGCAGCCGGTCCTTTCGCTGTTATGACCGTTCCATCGGCAATGACTTTGGCCTGCTCTGCCTGTGCTCCCTTGAGGCGGTCTTCCATGCCGGGATAAATAACGGCTTTCTTTCCTTCCAGTATGCCCAGGTCGCCGAATACCATCGGTGCCGCACAGATGGCTGCAAGATATTTTCCGTGCTCTGCAAAGCAGCGGATATGCGCTGTAAGTCCTTCATGTTTTCCCAGATTTTCTGCTCCCGGCATGCCGCCCGGCAGTACAATCATTTCACATTCTTCATAATTTGCATCTTCATATAAGAGGTCCGCTTCCACAGGCATCCCGTGTGTACCAAGAACCTGTTTTTTCCCAGATACAGATACCGTTTTGACTTCTGTTCCAACTCTCCTTAGAAGATCTACGATGGTCACAGCCTCGATCTCTTCAAAGCCCTCTGCTAAATGTACATATACCATAACAAGCCTCCTTGTGCTGTATTTTTATTCTGTAGGCGTCAGATTTTTCAGTGACAGATCCATAATGGGAGCATTGTATGTGAGTGCTCCGGCGGAAACATAGTCCACTCCGATCTCAGCAATTTCCTTCAGTCTTTCTTTCGTTACATTACCGGAGCATTCCAGTTTTGCTCTGCCTGCTGTACGTTTTACTGCTTCTGCCATGGTCTCATTGTCCATGTTGTCCAGCATAATAATGTCCGCACCTGCCTCCAGAGCCTCTTCCAACTGTTCCAAAGTCTCTACTTCCACTTCAATCTTGCGGACAAACGGCGCATATTCCCGCGCCATTTCAACAGCTTTCGCAACGCTTCCTGCTGCGCCGATGTGGTTGTCTTTGAGAAGCAGTCCGTCAGAAAGATTATAACGGTGATTTTGAGCGCCGCCCACTTTGACTGCATACTTTTCAAAGACACGCATATTGGGTGTTGTCTTTCTTGTATCCAGCAGGGTTGTCCCGGTACCTTCCCGTTCTGCCGCCATCTCTGCTGTAGAGGTAGC
>CAUWJW010000374.1:0-1897 GCA_963558985.1 uncultured Clostridia bacterium
CTTTTAAAAATTTTATTGTGATAACACAAACTCAGAAAAAGCAACTATCTTGGCAGTATGCGGACAGTTGCTTTTTCATTTTAACTATAATTGTATAATCTGATCAAAGTATTTCTCTGTAGATTTTCTTACATGATGCGTAATAAAAAGAACTGTATATTCCGGATTGCCTAAAAGCAACTTTTCAATCATCTCAGCATTCTTTTCATCCAGCGCAGATGTCCCTTCATCTACTATAAATATTTTCTTCTGCTGCAACAGAGACCGTGCAATCGCAATCCTCTGCTTCTGCCCTCCGGAAATATTTTTTCCATTGTCTCCCAAAATGGTATCCAGCTGTTTTTCCTGCCCATTTATAAACACATCCAGATTTACCTTTTTCAATACATTTATCATTTCATCTGCGTCCACTGTTCTCCCTAATGTCAGATTAAACCGAATCGTATCATTGAAAATATATACGTCCTGACCGATATAGGCAATCTGCCTGAAAATAGAATCTTTATTGTATACCTCTTTATTGACCCCATCAAACAGAATATTCCCGCTATACTGTTCATGCAATCCAACCACAGCTTTAACCAGCGAAGATTTCCCACAGCCACTTTCCCCCGTGATCGCATATTTTTTCCCAGATACAAAACAGTAATTCTGATCTTGTAAAATCTGTTTTTCTCCATATGTAATTCCAAGTGCTTCTAACGTAATTGCCTTTTGTATTTTCGGACAATCTTCTCTGTCATCTTCCACACTTTCTTCCGGATATTTTTGGAACAGACTCGCCGAACTTCTCAATATCACAAGATATGCAAAAAAACAGTTGATCCCATTTAAGAAACGGTTACTAATACATGAAACAGAAAAAACAATTCCCGCAGATACCATATGCAGAAATGCTAAAACTGCCGAAAAACATGTGATGAGATTTTCTAACACCCGAAATACTGATGTACTATACATACCCATCTTGGCAATTCTATTAGTCAGCCGTTCCTTCTCCTCTTCTAATTCCATGGAAAGTTTCTCATTCCCATATACAAAATTTCCTCTGGCATTTTCAGAAATAAATACTGCCATTCCAGACAAAGTATCGTAAATCTTCTGAGAAAATTTTTCATTCATCCTGGAAATCTTCATCGTACTTTTCTCAATACTTTTCTGAAAAAAGCGGGGAACAAAATATAAAATCGCCGTGCTCCCCACGCAGGCTGTTAAAATAAGTGGATGCATAGATCCAAGCGCTACTACGCTGCACAAAATGATACAGACAGATTCGCAAACTCCAAAAAAAGCATCAAAGCATTTTTCTTCCATCTGATGAATATCATTTGTCAGCCATGATGCATATTCTCCTGGTTCCTTTTCACTGTACACCGTGTAATCCATTTTAGAAATACAGCGAATCATCCTTCCTTTCACCTCATTATTAAATACCTTTAACACATAAGCTCTGTACCGTTGCTGAAAATAGGTAACGATACTCGAAAAAATCCATAACAAAATCAAATATGTGGAATAACTGACTGCTGTCCTGATATTTGCTGATGCGATAATATCATATAGCAGCGTCAGTTTATATCCCACATAAATATTGACCGAAGCACTCACTGCAATCAACATCACAAGAAAAACTGTCTCCTTTTTCTTTTTCCCAAGCACCTGATACAGATTCATTTTCTTGTTCTCCTCTTCCCATAAATTAAATTTTTAAGTAAATATCTATAAAAATTTTACAAAAAATATCTTTATGAAGTAAAAGGGGAATCTCTATAAAACAAATTTATAAAAGATTCCTACTTTTACTTATTGCATTTTCAATTCAAATCGCTATTTTTAGCAAAATGCAAAACAAATTGTGAGCGCTGGGCCGCCACCTTGTCCCCTAACCGACTTACAT
>CAUWJW010000375.1:0-1876 GCA_963558985.1 uncultured Clostridia bacterium
TACAGGCGTCAGTGCATAGCCTGTCAGATATCCCAAAAGCAAACCGGCCGGACACCCTGCCGCACACAAAAGCAGCGCCTGCTGATGAATAATCTTTCTCAGCTGTTTAGAAGTGACGCCAATGGTTTTTAACAGGCCGTAATACCGGATATCTCCTGCAACAGAGATCTGGAAAATATTATAGATAATCAGGTAGCCTGTAAGAATCACAAGAAGGAGCAATGCTGCTATAATAGCTACAGTTTCCGGTGACATGACAGAGTCCGCCTGCGCTGTCACATACCCCCAGTTGACGCCGATTCCCACATAACTGTCTTTTTCCGGATCCTCGTTCTGATAGCCCAGATCCTTCTCGATGCTTTCCATGGTTCCTTCAATATTCATACCGGAACCCAGCATCACATTCAGATCTCTGCGAAACTCCCCTTTTCCCTGTGCCATAGCATCGTTTTCTACCTTTTGTGCATAATCTTCTGAAACATTGATAAAATGCACAGGACACAGATCATCCATCTTCCACCATCCGGAAAGTATAAAAGAATCTGTCCGTTTTCCTGCGCTCTGCTTTTTGTCATTGATATCATAAGTGAGCGTTATCTCAGCACCGACTGCAGGTTTTACGCCTAAACGCTTTAAGGCTTTATCATCCATGATGATCTCATTTTCCGCCTCCGGTTCATGACCTTCTTGCAGCTCAATGTAGCTCCACTCGGTCATATTTTCATCCATATAGCTCAGTTCCGCCGGAACCTTTCCGAAGACTCCGTCGGTTATGGTTCCTATGGTCAGTCGTTTTCCGGTCTCCTTCACCTTCTTATGGGCAGACAGCGCTTCCATCTGTTCCTGATCTACATCTTTAAAGCTGCCGTGATTGTAGCCGCCAATCTGCCGAAAGGTGTATGTCTCATAGCTTTTGTTCAACGACAGAGCAATGGTAAACAAGGTTGTAAAGAGCACCGTTGTAAGGATAATCGCAACAATGGCGATACTATTTCTTTTGCCCGATGCCGCAAGTGAGCGGAAGCTCAAATGACGGATGGGCTTTCTGTTTTTTACCTTCATCTCAGTCGCCTCCTTCTTACGCTTCTGACACAATGCGTCCGTCTTCAATGCGTATAATCCGGTCTGCCAGCTGTGCGATTTCTTCATTGTGGGTAATCATCACAATGGTCTGGCCGAACTTTCTGCTGGATACCTTCAGCAGACTCAATACATCCTGGGAAGTCCGGCTGTCCAGATTTCCGGTAGGCTCGTCACAAAGCAGGATGGTCGGTTTTGAAGCCAGCGCCCTTGCAATGGCCACCCTCTGCTGCTGACCGCCTGACAGCTGATTGGGCAGATTCGTCAGCTTTTCCGTAAGTCCAAGTGTTTCTATAATGCTGTCACTAAATTTTCCATCCGGTTTTTTCCCATCCAGTTCCACAGGAAGTGCAATATTCTCATACACATTCAGCACCGGAACCAAGTTGTAGGACTGAAAGACAAACCCGATCTTTCTCCTGCGAAAAATCGTCAGGGCTTCATCTTTTAAGGAAAAAATATCCTTTCCTCCAATGCGCACTATACCGGATGTAGGCCGGTCAAGACCGCCCAGCATGTGCAGAAGCGTTGATTTTCCCGATCCGGAAGTCCCCACTACCGCAACAAATTCTCCGTTTTCCACGGAAAGATTCACACCATCCAGCGCCGTTACTTTCGTCTCCCCGTCTCCGTATATTTTCCTCAGATTTTTCGTTTCTAATATGTTCATTATCGCTTTCCCCCTCCATTTAAAAAATCTGTATAAAGAAGTTTTCTTCCTTATACAGATTATCTCACAACAATCTTTCCACATTCTTTCCGCTGCAAAAAGAAATCTAACAGTTGTGTCAGAATC
>CAUWJW010000376.1:0-1830 GCA_963558985.1 uncultured Clostridia bacterium
CGAACGGCATGCTCGGTGGTGTGAGAGGGGCTACAAGTTAGCCCCTACTCGATTTGAAGAAGATGAAAAACAAGAATGAAAGGAAGGGAGATGAATCGTGATGAGAAAAAGAAATCTATGGATCAGCCTGATTACCGTAATCTGTCTGACGGCGACACTGGCAAGTCCGGTCTTTGCTGTCGGAGAGGGCGGGAATCAGGGCAAAACCGCATTCATATCCGCTGCGGATAAAAGACAGCCTGCTGCAAAAAAAGGTGCGGCCCGGAAAGAAGTCAAATTTGACACAGGAGCAAGGGGCGTACTTAAGAAAGGCTCAAAAGCCTGCATTCGAGTGAAAAAAGGAAGCAAGATCGGGAAGCTTCCCATTGTGAAAGCCCAAAAGGGGTACAAGTTTACAGGCTGGTATACGAAAAGAAAAGGCGGGCAGAAAATTTCTGCAAATACAAGAGCCGTCTTTGCAGGAAAAACGAAGGTCTACTATGCCCATTATAAAAAGACAGCAACTGTGAAACGAGCATATGCGGCCGATACACTGAGTAAAAAATATTTGAACACGCATGCCAGGCCAAAAGGTGCATGGGTGTATAAGATAAAAATCGAGAATAAGCGATTAATTGTATGGGGAACTTTGGACTATACGACTAACGGATCAAAGAAAATCAGGCATCTTAAAGACGGAAAAAGAATTTATCCCCTGGCAAAGAATGTGATACTTTCAGGATTTGAATGGGCGGGGGACCTGGAAGAGCAGATTGCACTTTTCAATAAGCTGCAGGCGGACTTGGGATATGGCGGTGTTACTTTTAAAACAGTGAACGGAAAAGTGACCTATATTACATTTGCCGGCTGATTATTATAAATGACGGAATTTCTAACAAACAAAAAACTGCAGATGCACTGCACTTGAGATTCGGAGGAATCTTATAACAGAGCCTCTGCAGTTTTCCTATCTAGTTAAAAACTCTCTTAACACCGGCGACCATGCTTCGGTGGCTGTTTTTGATCGGCCAGATAACAACCTTGTTTGGCCAGGATTCTATGACTTTTCCATTGCCCAGATAAATTGCAACATGGATGATTGCGCCGCCCCGGCCTTTGTAAAAGATCAGATCGCCGCGCTGTTTTTTCGTGTATGGGATGGATTTGAACTTTTTGTTTGTCCACAAATTGCGGGACTCATATTCGTAACCGGCTTTGGAGTGACGAACACAGCTGACGGGATAGGGATCCACACCTGCGGCATATAGACCCTGCATTACAAGACCGGAACAGTCTGCACCCTGGCTCGGCTTTCCGGAAGCGCCCACCACATAATCAGAACCCAGATATTTTTTCGCAGTGCGAATCATGGCCTCGATATGCTCTTTCTTTGTACTGGAAGGATTGACCTGTATAGGAGAAACGTAAGCGCCCAGACGGCTCCATGAAGTTTCTGAAAATCCCATTTTTATCCACGTTTTTCTGTCTACGATACCGGTGGCCGGAAGTTTGTTTTTTCTCTGGAATGCCTTCACCTTGCTTTGGGTAAGAGAAGTATATCTCGGCCAATATTTGCTTCCGATATGGAAGTAATCGTTTACTTTGCACACTTTGAGTCCCATGTATCCCGGGCAGAGCTTATAAGCGCCGGAGTGTTTCAGCGAAATACTGTCTTTTATCTGAATGTATTTGGACGGATTCTGATAATAGCGCCGGGCAGTCACGGTGACAGTGGGGCTTGTATAAGCCTCCCCTTCTGCGCTTGCCGGGATTTGGAGCCGCCAGGAAGATACGGGCAGTTTCCACCAGGTGTCTGGATACTGAAGCTTCAGAGATGCATCGGCATCTTTG
>CAUWJW010000377.1:0-1778 GCA_963558985.1 uncultured Clostridia bacterium
ATTGCCGCGCTCAGCCGCCACACGGGCGTTGGCATAGATGACGTGTTCCATCATGGCTTTGGAAATTCCCATCGCGTTGATGGGATAGGCCGCTTTGTCGGTGGACAGGCAAACGACCCGCTTGACGCCTGCCTCGATGGCGGCGTGGAGCATGTTGTCGGTGCCGATGACATTGGTGCGGACAGCCTCCATCGGGAAAAACTCGCAAGAAGGCACCTGCTTGAGGGCCGCGGCATGGAATATGTAGTCAACCCCAGGCATGGCGTCTCGCAGCGACTGCGGGTTGCGGACATCGCCGATGTAGAATTTGACCTTGTTAGCGTAGTCCGGGTATTTTGCCTGGAGTTCATGGCGCATGTCGTCCTGCTTTTTTTCATCGCGGGAAAAGATGCGGATCTGACCAATGTCAGTGGTCAGAAAATGCTTGAGGACGGTATTCCCGAACGAACCGGTACCGCCAGTGATCATAAGGGTGGCGTTTGAGAATGCGGACATAACAACTCCTCCTATATGTACTCTTTTATCCAATTTTGCTCCAAACCAGTCTTTTACACTTATTAAACAATCCGATAAAGGAGCCGGTTCTTGCAAATACTATCAAATATATTGCATTAACGCAAACCGTACACAAAGCACCTTTTGCAATCAGTCCAAGCCATCCCGGCACTGTCACCAGATTTACCACACTTTGAGTGATTAAATATACGCCAAAAAACAGTCCGGCATATAAAATATATTTTACAAAATATTTCCACATGGATTTTTGTAAAATATTTTTATATACAATCACACCCTCTTTGAATTCAGCTGCAACAAGGCGTGATAGCGATGTTGCCACATACACCCCGAATACGCCAAAGCGGTTACAGAGCACAACTGAAAGCGCCACATTCAAAATTGCATAATATACATAGTTATACTTCATTGGCGCAAACAGACCACATGTTACACGAAAGGTATAAAACGGGAAGTTTAGCCCACTAATGTAAGTAATTGCCACCAGTGCAATTACAATTGGTTGTGCCACAGTATATTTGCTTCCAAGCCATACTGATACAAGTGGACTCAGCAGCGTCATCAATCCAATGCAAAGAAAAGAGTAAAGCCAAAATGTGCAAAGGTACAGTTCGTCAAAAATCTTTCTTTTTTCTTTAATATCTGAATCAACATTAAACTGCCCAATGCTACCTGTTATACTTGACAAGGCTCCCCACAAAATTCCATTTAATGCATTTATGACCATAGTGTAATTGGATATTAATCCAACTGATACAAGGTCAACAAGTTTTGCAATGATAATATTGTCAGATCCATTGCTGATAACACCCGCTATTTTCGAAATGGATAAGTCTTTAATGTCCCGGTATATACTTTGTTTTTCATCTGTGGAAAGCTTGTCCTGTTTTCCGCTACATTTTGCCCATGGATATTTCTTATCCACATAAATTGACAATAACATATTTGTCACAATTGTTCCTGCAATCTGCCACAACAAATACACATAATAATTTCTTGTAACAATGAGAAAAATGCTTTGAATGATAATTTGTCCCACATAGGTTGCCTGCCTTACAATGGATACAACATATCGGTTTTGATCTACCATAAGAACCGATTGTTTATATACCATAAAATAAGACATCGCGTTATTGATCAGAAACAGACAAAATAATATTTGGAAATTTTCTGGAATATCCGGTTTTTGAGAAACCAGCCCATCGACAAAAAAGGAAATAGCAATGCCAATGAAAAGAACTGCACCCATAATCCACCAGTAG
>CAUWJW010000378.1:0-1738 GCA_963558985.1 uncultured Clostridia bacterium
TGAGAGTCCGAAGCGATGCCGTCACTGTGTAAGGCCGTTTCTATTCATATCCAATGGGAGACTGTGAAGGGAATAAGAAACTATGGCTGAAGTCAGGAGACCTGCCTGTTTTGAGAATACTTGATTTGCGGTCTACGAATCATATTCTGACTGAAGTGTCAAAATATTTCTCTGTGAGTTTCAGATTTATTTAAGTAGCCATATTGGCTGCTTTTTTGTGCTTTCGGTCTGTTTATATGATAAATAAAAATCAATAAAAGGAGATCATTGAAATGAACAAAAAAATTGCCACATTACTAACAACAGTTCTGGCAGCAGGAATGGTATCAAGTGTACCTGTAGCAGCAGAAAGTACAAAGTATCCACTTACAATTACAAATTATAATTATGAAAAAGAAGAGGTTACTTATACATATGAGAAAGCACCTGAAAAAGTAGTAACTATTTGGAATAATTCTCTGGAAAATATGCTGGCACTTGGTCTTGGAGACAGGATTTCTATGGCTTGCGGTATGGAAAAGGAAGATATTTTGCCAGAGCTTCAGGAAGAGGCTGAGAAAGTTGAGGTAATTGTTGGCGATGTTCCGACAAAGGAAGAAATTGTAGCTCTTGAGCCTGATATGATTAACGGATGGTATTCAACTTTTGGCGAAAAATATTGGGGAGATGTTGATTTTTGGAATGAAAGAGGATGCGGCACGTTGATGGGATTGAACAGTAGCTGTGCTCCAACACAAAATCTTCAGAATGAATATGAGGATATATTAACATTGGGACAGATTTTTGATGTTCAAGATCGGGCGCAGGAGATTGTTGACGAAATTCAGGAAAAGGTTGATGAAGGCGCTGCATATGCAGCTACGCAGAAACCAGTCCGCCTTTTGATTCTCGAAAATGAAAAAGGTGTTTATCGCAATTATGGCGAAAACTGTATTGGAGGAAGTATAGCTACTTCTGTAGGTGCAGAATTATGCGCATATGATTCAAAAGAAAGATTGAGCGCAGAAGATCTTGTTACTTTGAATCCGGAAATTATTTTTGCAGTTCATTTTGGAACGGAGGAACAGGCGAAAACAGCTGTTTCTGACTTTATAGATAACCCAGCATTTGCAAATATAGATGCAGTTAAAAATGGAAAAGTGATTCCTATTGATTTAAGCTTGATTTATTGTCCGGGTATTCGTGTTTCCCAATCAGTAGACTTTTTCCTTGAAAACATTTTTCCAGAGATGTGATTGACAACGGAGATGAAAAATGGAAAGTGAAAAGAGTATATTTCATCGTAAGCCAACTTACATAATAGCTCTTATTCTTTTAACGGGTATACTGATTTTTTCATTAATTTTTGCAGTTACTATCGGTACAAGTGATATTAGTATGAAAGACGTATATGGAGTTCTGCTATATAAAATTTTGGGATTAGGAGATTCGGATCGATATGCATCGGGAAGCATCACAGATATTGTCTGGTTTATCCGGCTGCCACGTCTTGTACTTGCAATTGGTGTGGGTGCGGCACTTTCTGTATCCGGAAGTGTAATGCAGGCGATTGTGAAAAACCCTTTAGCTGACCCATTTATTTTAGGTGTGTCATCTGGTGCGTCATTGGGAGCAACTCTGGCACTTCTTCTTGGGATAGGTTCAGCTTTAGGAGCTAATTATGTAGGTGTTATGGCATTTATTGGTGCGTTTCTTGTATCTGTTTCTGTAATCTTTCTGGCAAATATAGGTGGGCGTG
>CAUWJW010000379.1:0-1732 GCA_963558985.1 uncultured Clostridia bacterium
TTTTGTATCATCAAGCATCTGGCGCACAAACGCGGTCCCGAATTCAGGAATGGCATAGCTTCCATGTGTAAACTGATAATCGGGATCCTGAATATCCAGCGCCTCTGTACCGTTAAAAATGGAGAGCACTTTCCGGTCTGTCAAGTCTGCTTTCATAGGGTCGATACCTGTCATGTCCTGAAGCTGACGGATCATAGACGGAATATTGTGTCCCAGGATGTCCAGTTTCAGCAGATTCTCATCGATCTTGTGATAGTCGAAATGGGTGGTGATAATATCACTTTTCACGTCATTGGCCGGATGCTGCACTGGGCAGAATTCATAAATTTCATGATCATCAGGCACAATTATGATACCTCCCGGATGCTGACCGGTCGTCCGTTTTACACCTGTACACCCTCTTGTGAGACGGTCTGCCTCAAATTTATTGATAGGCCGGTTGAATTCATCAGCAAATTTCATTACATACCCGTAGGCAGTTTTATCTGCCACTGTACCCACCGTGCCTGCCTTGAATACATTTTTTTCGCCGAAGATCTCACCCACATATTTGTGTGCTGTAGCCTGATATTCTCCTGCAAAGTTCAGGTCAATATCCGGCTCCTTGTCTCCGTTGAATCCAAGGAACGTGGCAAATGGTATGGTATATCCATCCCGGTTCATGAGCGTACCGCATTCCGGACATTCCTTTTCCGGCATGTCGATTCCGCAGTCATAAAGGTTCTGGTCTCCCCATTCCAGATGTTTGCAGTTGGGGCAGATATAGTGCGGTTCCAGCGGATTCACTTCTGTAATCCCTGCCATGGTGGCTGCAAAAGAGGAACCGACAGAGCCTCTGGAGCCTACCAGATAGCCGTCTTCCATGGATTTGTGCACCAGCATCTGCGCAGATACATACATCACGGCATACCCGTTGTCGATAATGGAATTAAGTTCTTTGTCCAGTCTTGCGCCGATTTCTTCAGGCAGAGGGTCGCCGTAAATGCTGTGGGCTTTATCCATGCAGGTCTGCCGCAAGGTCTCTTCTGCTCCATCAATTTTGGGCGGAAACTTTCCCTTAGGCACCGGCAGGATATCTGCCTGTATCCGGTCTGCAATTTTATTGGTATTTTCTATGACAACTCTCCTTGCCGTCTCTTCGCCCAGATAGGAAAACTCTTCCAGCATTTCATCTGTAGTCCGCATATAAAGTCCCTGGCCGTTTTCTGCATCTTTAAAGCCCATGCCCGCCATCAGTATATTTCTGTAGATGGCAGACTCCGGTTCATTGTAGTGGGCATCTGTCGTTGCAACAACCGGCTTTCCCAGTTTATCGGCAAGTGCAACAATCTTCCTGTTGTGTTCCCGCAGTTCTTCCTCTCCGCTGACCATTCCGTGCTCAATCATGAAGCGGTTGTTAATAAGAGGCTGGATTTCCAGATAGTCATAAAAGGAAGCGATTTCTTCCAGTTCCTCCTGGCTTTTTCCTCCGGAAACGGCACGGTACACTTCGCCTGCTTCACAGGCAGATCCGATTATAATTCCTTCCCTGTGCGCTTCTATGAGCGATTTAGGCAATCTTGGTCTCTTGTAAAAATAGTTCAGGTGGGAGTAAGATACCAGTTTGTAAATGTTTTTCAGTCCTTCCTGTGTTTCGGCCAGCAGGATGATATGGTTGGTCGGTTTTTTCTTAAACTCAATGGTTCCATCAAGATTATGGCAGTCGCTGTCATCAAAAACATAGCCCTCCATG
>CAUWJW010000380.1:0-1622 GCA_963558985.1 uncultured Clostridia bacterium
AATGCCATGGATGGTTACTTATGTAATGAAGGGCGCCTTAAAGGCAAAAGCCAACTATATCAATACAGCCTTTGATGATCCATACTGGGATGAATTCCTGGAGGGAAGAGCAATTGAAGATCTGACCTTGTGCAAAGAATTCAAAGAAGCAGGGCTGACTGCTTTGTTCGGATGCGGATTTGCTCCGGGAATGACTAATGTATTGGCAAGAAAGTTTGCCAATAAACTGGATCAGGTAGACAGCATCAAAATGAGAATAGGAAAAGCAAATATTCTTCCTGATGAAGCGCCTTACGACTGGGTGCTGCGCCCTTGGAATCCGGGATGGTCCCCAAAACAGGCACTGGTAGACTGTGCAAGTCCGACATATGCTTTGGAAAACGGTGAATATGTAAAATATCCGCCGTTTGGAGGAATCGAAATGTGCGATTTCCCGGAACCGGTAGGTACGCTTCCTGTAACACATCACTCTCATGAAGAAATTTACAGTATGCCGGCAACTTTCAAAGGTGTTAAAGACTTGGATTTCAAATATTATATGATGTATCAGCCTGCCATTTTCTATGCATCCGGTCTATGCTCGCAGGACAAGATAAAAGTGGGAGATGCAGAAGTAGCGCCTATCGATGTAGTTGCAGCTATGGTTCCGCCGCCTCAGAATAATATTTTCGGAGCTACAGATGAACAGCTTGCTGAGGCTGACAAGACTGCATTTATTGAATTGATCGTTGAAGTCACAGGTCAAAAAGATGGAAAGAAAGTAACTTATAAAGCAAACTGTCCGAAGATGAATGCTCCCGGACCGGAATTAAAAAAACTGTTTGGAACAGCTCTGGTTTATGTAGCACTGCCGCTTGCTATCGGAACTGTTATGCTGGGAGAACAAGAACTGGATAAAGGTATTATTTTCTCCGATGAACTGGATCCGGAAGACTTCCTGAAACGAATGATGGACACAGGATACCCGTACAAGTGGAAGGTAGAGTGTATTCAGGGATAGACAAAAGAGATCGTACTTACTTAAAACCTTTCCATAATAAAGGCTGCCCGGTATGGATTACAAATCCGGCCGGGCAGCAGTGAAATGAGGTGACGAATTTGGAACAAGCAGTAGATTATGGACTTTTGACCCTAGTGCCGCCGTTGATTGTAATTGCAATGGCGCTGCTGACAAAAAGAACAATAGAACCATTAATTGTAGGCGGAGTTTTATCCTTTGTTGTAGCAAAAGGAACCGGATTCATACCATCCTACTTGGATGCTTTGTACTTTACTATTGCAGATAATGCGTCTATGCTGGTAACTATGGGGCTTTTCGGAAGCCTAGTTATGCTATTTGAAAAATCCAAAGGAACTTTCGGTTTCTCAAAGATCGTAGAACGGCTGGCGAACAAACCGGAAAAGTCCCTGATGACCACCTTTTTCCTCGGGATTATTGTATTTATGGATGATGCGTTGAATATTATGACTCTGACATCTGCAATGAAAGGCGTTTGTGACAGGCAGAAAATTCCAAGAGAAATGTTTGCCTATGTGACAGCTTCTACAGGAGCGCCTGTATGTGTTCTGATTCCTCTTTCTACCTGGGCGATTTTTTTTGCAGGCATCTTTGCGGATCAGAA
>CAUWJW010000381.1:0-1583 GCA_963558985.1 uncultured Clostridia bacterium
ACACTATTTTCTTTCGAGGATAAAGTGGAACAGGCAATCGCCTTTCCTCGTAAAGCGTCTTCGTAAAGTACGTTTTTTCCTCCAATTGCAGTAACCTTTCCCCCTGTAATTACTACGCTAGCCCTTTTGGATTGTAACAGCGAACCATATCCAATCCCCGGTCCACCCATTGTCATTCCATAGCCCTCGCCTCCTACTGCAGTAACTGTTCCTTTTGTAATCTCAACTGTACCGCCACTGCTTTGAGAGCCTCCACCAATACCGGCTGCATACTTACCTCCAATTGCAAGAACTGTCCCACTAGCAATATTAATATTACCCGCTTCCCATGTCTCTTGTCCACCTATTCCATCATCACCGCCTTTGACCGTTAATGAACCCTGACCCTTTTCATCACCCATAATATTTAAGGTTGCACCTACCGGTACAAAAATCCCAGCGCACTTTTTTCCACTCTTTAAAGTATTATTCCCTTTTAAAACCAAATCCACTTTTGCATCTGAGCCAAGTGAAAAAACACATGTTTTTTCACTTTCCGCTGCATCAAGGGTTACATCATCCAACGTAATTACATGTTTACCTGACTCTACATGTATCTTTTTTATATTGCTATTAGAACTACTAATCTCATGGTTACACGTTCCACCGCACTTAGCCGTAAGTACCAAAGTGCCATCCTCAGTAGGTTCATCATCCTCCGCCATAGCCGTCAGGGGCACAAAAAACGATGCCACAAGCACCACCAAAAATACCACTAAAAATCTCAATTCCTTTTTCCGCATCATTGTCAGACCTTCCTCTTCTCGTTTTTCGGCGGCAGCCGGCTGCCGAAATGCACCCGCAGCTGCTCAAGCCCCTGTTATCCATTCACACAGCCGTCTCCCAAACGGAGACAGCATGTTTTTTATAATAAATGAAACCTCTGTTATAAAAGGTTTCAGGATCATATATGTATGCCGACTCCCTGACTGCAGCAGCAGAGTCACCTTCACCATATAAACCTAATATAATATCGACATTTTTCCTCTTTTTATAATGATTTTTTGCAGAAAAAAATATTCTTTGCTGCGAGAACTTCTATGTTAAGAAAGTATGTTCCAAACCGGGCACTTTTCATTTTCTGGTACCTGAAAAATGCCTGTTTTTCACAGGTTAGTATTATCAAACCGCAATATAGTTCGATTTATGCAACTTAACTGCACAATTAAGTTGCATATTTTCGACAAACCCTCGGTTCCTGCTCCATTTTTATGGGGCTTGAGATGGGATTCATGCGCCTTGTGGAACATACTTTTTTAACATTCCAATAATTTACAGCAAAAACAGGCATTTTCCGTTCTGAACGATCCAATTATATAAAAAATCCCTTCCTTACCACAAAAAGACAGCTGCAAATCACTGCAGCTGCCCGTCAAGTTTTCCAAAAGCCTTATTTACTTTTCCACACCATCAGATTATCGCAGAAGCGGTATTCTGCTTTTCCCCGGTCATGAAGCCAGGTCAGGTAGCATTTCAGGGTAGAACCTGCCAGTGCATACTGGATAATGCTGCCCCGGATTCCGTAATGATCCATAACCTCTTTT